>DAOUTC010000027.1 GCA_030626915.1 Dehalococcoidia bacterium | reverse complement strand
GTATCAACGCTGGCACCTTTGCTATCTATAGCTGACCACAGGACATCACGTATGGCATAAAATAGAGCTTGTATTTCCTGGGTTGATAAGGCATGTGCTTTTTTCAAAGGGTGGATTTTGGCAGCAAAAAGAGCTTCATCGGCATACATATTGCCAATTCCAGCGATCACACTTTGATCAAGAAGAGCTGCTTTTATAGGGATACGGTGCTTCTTCAATAACTTTGCTAGAACCTCGGGAGTGAAATTTCCGCTTAATGGCTCAGGTCCTAATTTGTTGGTAATAGTCTCGGCACTTTCTACCAGACACATTACCCCCAATCGGCGTCGGTCAATAAATACGAACCGGTTACCATTGGAAAGGTGAAAAGATGCCCTGGCATAACGGTCAATTCCTTTGGGATTCAACAGCAAGACGCCAGTCATCCTGAAGTGCATGATGAGTGCCTGATTAGCCAAATTAAAGATGAGATATTTTCCACGGCGCTCAAGGCTCTGTATTGTTTGCCCGATTAATTTATGGCAGAATTCCTCAGCGGAACTACCAGGCACTAACTCAGCATCAAAGACAGTAACTTGAGTGAAACTTTGCCCGATTATCCAGGGCAGAAGCTCATTTTTGATCGTCTCTACTTCAGGTAATTCAGGCATTTTTTAAAGCTTATAACAAAAGGGATTTCAATTTCCATAATGGGAAGTGGCTACTAGAATTTTGCATTTATTGTTGCTAAACTATTCCTCCCTGGCCTTTGCTTAGCGCCAATGCAAAACTAATTTTTCAGAAGAGATGCCGAAACAACTATCACAAATATTGAATGCCTACCAGGGTGAAAAGGGAACTTTAATCCCCATTTTGCAAGAAGTTCAAGGAGAATCTGGTTATCTTTCTGAGGAAGCACTTTCTGAAATTGCTAAGTTTTTGGGAGTATCTCAGAACGAAATTTATGGAGTGGTTACTTTCTATGCTCAGTTTCGTTTTACTCCGCCTCCTGAGCACACGATTAAGGTTTGCCTGGGTACTGCCTGCCATGTGCGGAATGGCGCAGATATTCTGGATGTGGTGGAGAGGGAACTGGATATCCGGCCAGGTGGTATCACCAAGGATCACAAGTTTGGCCTGGAGAGAGTTGCCTGCTTTGGCTGCTGTGCTCTGGCTCCAGTTATGGTTGTGGATAATAATGTCTATGCTAAGATGACAGTCCCCAAAGCGAAGCAAATTCTAGTGAAATATGGATGGGAAGGTAAAGGAGCATGACCTTTGATGAAATTCGAAGGCGAGCAATATCGGAACGGGAGGCTTTAGAAGCTAGTGAAAAGCCTCACATCTTTATAGGCACTGCTACTTGTGGTAGGTCAGCAGGTGCGCTGGCTGTGCGTGAGGCTATCAAGGCTGAGCTGGAACGGCGCAGAATTGATGCCATTATCACTGAGGTGGGTTGTATTGGCTTGTGTTATGCTGAGCCTCTGGTGGATATTACCAAGTCAGGGCGCCCTCGCATTTGCTATGGTAATGTCACCCCCGAAATTGCCACGCAACTTATCGAAGATTACATTGTTAACGATAATCCTCGCCCTGACCTCGCCTTGGGGACTATTGGGGATGGAAGTATTGAGGGCATTCCCAAGTTTTTTGATTTAGCGGTGCTTAAACCTCAAGTGCGTATTTCCCTGCGCAACTGTGGCTTTATCGATCCTGAAAATATTAATCACTACATTGCCCGTGATGGTTACAGCGGTTTAGCTAAAGCACTTGGAGTGTCACCAAAAGCGGTTATTGACGAAGTTTGGAAATCGGGATTACGCGGTCGAGGAGGGGCTGGCTTTCCTACAGCGCGAAAATGGGAGTTTTGCCGCAGTGCGGTGGGTAAAGAGAAGTATATTATTTGCAACGCTGATGAGGGCGACCCTGGTGCCTTTATGGATAGGGATTTGCTGGAAGGCGATCCACATTCAGTGCTGGAGGGGATGCTTATCGGTGCTTATGCTATTGGAGCTGCTGAGGGCTATATCTATTGCCGGGCAGAATATCCATTGGCTATTGCTCGATTAAACATTGCACTTCGGCAGATGAGGGAATACGGGCTTCTGGGAGATAGTATTCTAGGCTCTGACTTTAGCTTTGATATAAGGATCAAGGAGGGTGCGGGAGCTTTTGTCTGTGGAGAAGAGACAGCGTTAATGATGTCTATTGAGGGGAAGCGTGGCATGCCTCGCTCTCGTCCTCCTTTTCCTGCTATCTCTGGTCTATGGGGCAAGCCAACTAATATTAACAATGTAGAGACCTGGGCTGATGTATCTGCCATCCTGCAAAGAGGTGGAGAGTGGTTTGCGAGTTATGGCACAGAGAAGAGCAAGGGCACCAAGAATTTTTCTCTGGCGGGCAAGGTGAGGTGCACGGGTCTTATTGAAGTGCCGATGGGTATTACTATTCGGCAGATTGTTTACGGTATTGGTGGAGGGATACCAGGTGATAAAAAATTCAAAGGAGTCCAGACAGGAGGGCCATCGGGTGGCTGCTTGCCGGCAAGTGCTCTGGATCTCCCCGTTGATTATGAATCCCTCACTGCTGCCGGTTCTATTATGGGGTCCGGGGGCATGATTGTAATGGATGAGGATACCTGCATGGTTGACATGGCGAGATATTTCCTCACTTTTACTCAAGCAGAGTCTTGCGGGAAATGCGTGCCTTGTCGCGTGGGTACAAGACAGATGCTGGATATTTTGGAGCGAGTAAGCAAAGGGGATGGCGAACCTGACGATATAGAGAAGCTGGAGAAGTTGGCTATTACTGTCAGGGATTGTTCCCTTTGTGCCTTGGGGGGAACAGCACCTAATCCAGTGCTTACCACCATTCGTTATTTCCGTGATGAATATGAAGCACACATTAATGAGAAACGCTGTCCAGCGCTAGTATGTAAAGCGCTCATTTCTTATTACATTCTCCCTGAAAAGTGTGAAGGATGTGGCATCTGTCTTCGGGATTGCCCTGTGGAAGCTATTTCGGGAGGAAAGAGGATGGTGCATATCATTGATCAAGACAGGTGTATTAAGTGTGGCACCTGCCTCGATGTGTGTCCTCCTCGTTTCAGCGCTGTGGTGAAGGTTTCGGGACAGCATATCACAGTTCCTGAGAAACCAATCCCGGTGATTATGTCTAAGGAGGAAAGGGTTAAAGGAAATGGAAACCATTAGCCTAACTATTGATGGACGAGAGGTTAAGGCGAGAAAAGGCATAACGGTACTGGAAGCAGCTCACTCGGCGGGGAGTTACATCCCTGCTCTGTGTGCTCACCCCGATCTATCACCTTTTGGAGCCTGTCGCTTGTGCATTGTAGAGATTGAAGGAATGCAAGGCTTTCCCACCGCATGCACTACCCTTGCTGAAGAGGGCATGGTAGTCCGAACCGACACAGCAAAACTACAGAATCTGCGGCGCAATACCCTAGAACTAATCCTGTCCGAGCATCCATATTCCTGTCTTACCTGTCCTGAAAATTTGCATTGCGAGTTGCAAAGAGTGGCTTATTATATTGGGCTGGATAAGGTTAGCCTTCCGTATATCTATAGGGAACTTCCTGTCTATGAGGAAGACCCGCTTATTACTCGGGATTATAACCTGTGCATTCTCTGCGGTCGTTGCATCAGAGCCTGTCAGGAGGTGCGGGGGGTGAACGCAATTGCCTTTACCTTGCGGGGTAGCCGAACTGTGGTAGGCACTGCCTTTGGCTGTTCCCTTGAAGATTCAGGATGTAAGTTTTGTGGTGCTTGTATTGAGGTTTGCTCCACAGGTGCTCTAAGGGATAAGGATGGTCGGTGGGAATCGAAGGCTGAAAAAGAAGCTGTTTTAGTTCCCTGTAAACCCGCTTGCCCTGCGGGAATTGATGTTCCTCGCTATATTGACCTTATCGCCGGTGGGAACTTTGCTGAGGCATTAGCAGTGATTAGAGAAAAGGTTCCATTTCCTGCTGTGCTGGGGTGTGTTTGTGTTCATCCCTGTGAGGAGGCCTGTCGTCGTGGGCAGGTGAATGAGCCTATTGCCATAAAGGCGTTGAAACGCTTTGCCGCTGAGCATGACAATGGACTATGGAAACAGAATTCTAAGGTAGCATCAGCTACAGGTAAACGGGTAGCCATAGTAGGTTCAGGACCAGCAGGGTTGACTGCAGCGTATTACCTGGCAAAGCTGGGGCATAAGGTAACGGTATTGGAAGCACTGCCAGAACCCGGCGGTATGATGCGTGTGGGTATTCCTGAATATCGCCTTCCTAGAGAAGTGTTGAGAGCGGAAATTGCAGAGATAGAAAATGCCGGCGTGGATATAAAGACTGATACCAACATTGAATCTTTAGACCAGCTCTTTGCAGATGGTTACCATGCTGTGTTTCTTGCTCTTGGCGCCCACAAAGGCGTAAAGATGAGAGTTGAGGGTGAAGAAGGGCCCGGAGTGATAGATTGCGTGTCTTTCTTGAGGGATGTGAATCTCGGCAAAGAAGTAAAACTGAAAGGCAAAGTGGCAGTAATCGGCGGAGGCAATGCTGCTGTAGATGCAGCGCGCACTGCCCTCCGAGTCGGTGCTAAGGAAGTAACTATTATTTATCGTCGCACCCGGGCAGAGATGCCCGCCAGTCCTGAGGAGATTGATGGGGCAATTGAAGAGGGGGTAAGGATTCACTTCCTTGCTGCGCCGAGTAAAATAAGTAGAGAAAAAGGCAAGATAAGGGTGGAATGCATTCGCATGGAACTGGGTGAACCTGATGACAGCGGGAGAAGGCGGCCAGAGCCAATTAAGGGCAGCGAGTTTACTGTGGAATTTAATACTATAATAGCTGCTATTGGCCAGAGACCAGATATACCGCCTGAATTTGGCCTACGGACTGGAAGGGGTAATATAATCGAGGTAGTTCCTGACACCCTCATGACTAATAGAGAGGGGATATTTGCTGGTGGAGACGTTGTAACAGGGCCATCCGTGGTTATAGAAGCTATTGCTGCGGGGAGGAAAGCAGCGGAATCCATAGACAAATATCTCGGTGGTAATGGAATTATCGACGAGGTATTAGTTGATACCCAAGAACTAAATCCATATCTGGGGCGAGATGAGAACTTTGCTTATATGTGCCGTGCTCAAATGCCCAATTTACCTGTGGGGCAGCGGCTCGAAGGTTTCTCTGAGATAGAGCTAGGCCTCGATACGGAAGCGGCGATTGAAGAAGCGAAACGATGCCTAAAGTGCCCTCTCAGACTCCAAATTTCATCGCCTTGGCTTCCTCCCATTGATATCTCAACTAGATAAGAGTGAAGGGATAGACTTTTATGCTAGCTCTCCCCAGTTTTTGCCCAGTTTGATATCTATTTTCAAAGGCACACAAAGCTTTATAGCCTCAGGCATGAGCTTCGCAACCAGGGACTTCATCTCCTCTATTTCCTCTTGAGGCACCTCGAAAAGCAATTCATCGTGAATTTGCAACAGCATCTTGCTTTCTAGATTTCGTTTTTTCATTTCACGATGTACATTGACCATAGCGACTTTAATAATATCAGCAGAGGTTCCTTGCACCGGGGCATTTATGGCCATCCTCTCGGCTGCCTCTCTTATCTGTCGGTTTGGGGAGTTGATTTCAGGTATGAATCTCCTTCTCCCCATCACTGTTTGCACATAGCCTAATTTCCTAGCCTGCTCTTTGGTTTTTTCAATATATTCCTTTACTCTGGGATATCTTTCAAAGTATAAAGCGATGAATTGTGTAGCTTCCTCGCGGTTAAACTCAGTGGCTTGCTCTAATCCGTAATCGCTCATGCCATAAATGACGCCAAAATTAACCGTCTTAGCCACGCGGCGCATTTCAGGGGTTACCTCGTCTGGGGGCATGCCGAAAATTTTTCCAGCGGTCGTGGCATGGATATCCTCGTTACTGGCAAAAGCAGCGATAAGGCCAGGATCCTGGGAAAGGTGTGCTAACGCTCTAAGGTCAATTTGTGAGTAATCAGCACTCAGGAGGTATGAATCAGGTGGAGCGATGATAGCTTGTCTTATTTTATTTCCTAATTTTCCTCTTATGGGGATATTTTGTAAGTTTGGCTCGCTGGAGGAAAGTCGTCCTGTAGCCGTGCCTGTTTGGTTGAAATTGGTATGCACTCTGCCGGTTTCGCGGTTGATAAGCGCTGGCAAGGCATCGACATATGTTGATTTAAGTTTACTAAGTTGGCGATACTGCAACACAAGCTCAACTATGGGGTGGAGGCCTCTTAATGCCTCAAGCACTGAGGCTTGGGTAGAGTAGCCGCTCTTTGTTTTGCGGGACCGGGGTAGTTTGAGTTGCTCAAACAGCACGCTGGCTAATTGTCGGGAGGAGTTGATGTTGAATTTATACCCGATGCTATTATAAATTTGCGTTTCCAGCCTCATCATTTCCCTGCCTAATTCGAGAGACATCTCACTTAGCAATCTGGTGTCCAGAGTAATGCCATTTCGCTCCATGGCTACCAGAACTGGAATTAGAGGCATTTCCACTTCGCTGAAGAGCCGCCATAATCCTTGTTGGTGTAGTTCGCTCTCTAGGCTCTCCTTTAAACTCCAGGTGATATCAACGTTTGTGCAGGCATAATCGGCAACTTGTTCCACTCCTAGCGTAGCTAAGGAGAGTTGTTTCTTCCCCGTGCCAATCAAATCGTTGAGGAGCGGTATTTCAACGCCCAGTTTATCGAAGGCAATTGCTTTAAGACTCAGATTTTTTTCTCCCAATAAGTAGGCAGCAATCATAGTGTCAAAGTTCAAATTTTCCAGCTTCACTCCATAATTACTCACCACAGCCATGTCGTGCTTACCGTTATGAGCGATTTTCCCTATGCTCTTGCTTTCCAGGATTGGCTTTATTAAGCCGGGTATGACTTGAGCTAGCGGTAATTGCTCAGGTTGGTTTAAGCCACGGTGTCCTAAAGGTACATAAAATGCTTTTCCTGAGGTTGGAGATACAGCTATTCCTACTAACTCTGCAGTCAAGCCCTCACTCTTAATCCCTCTCCCTTCAAGGGAGAGGGAAGGGGTGAGAGTGGTTTCAAGCTCAATAACTATTTCTCTCGCTGCTTCTAGTTGGCTTAAAAGTTCACTCAGGGCAGACTCGGTGTTTATTATTTGATAGATGCCTCTCTGAAAGCTACCAGCTGTCAGCTGATAGCTGTCACGTGGCAGTCTGGGCAGCAGGTTAATAAACCCAAGCTCACGGAAGAGTTCTACCACTTCACTCCGGTCATAAGAACTTACCTGACAAGTTTCCAAGTCCAAATCGATAGGGACATCTTTAACTATAGTGACTAATTCCTTAACCTGGAAGGCCTGGGATTGATATTGGCGCAGCGTTGCTTGCAGCTTGCTGGGGATTATCTCTTCAATATGGGCATAGATTCCTTCAAGGCTGCCATATTTCTGGATTAACTTAGTGGCTGTTTTTTCACCGATGCCTGGGATGCCAGGAATATTATCTGAAGCATCACCGACTAGCGTCTTAAAGTCGGTAATTTGTGTTGGCTTTAGGTCATATTTTTGCTTAACTGCCTGTTCGTCATAAAGGATAGTATCGTTAAATGTTCGCCTTGGTATCAAAGTTTCTACCCCCGGCACTACAAGTTGCAGCATGTCGTTATCGCCGGTAACAATGATGGTCTCAATGCCCTGTTCATTAGACTGCCGGCTTAAAGTGCCTAGAACATCGTCAGCTTCAAAGCCATTGATTTCAAAGACAGGAATGTGGAAGGCGTTTACCAGTTGGTGAACACGTTTTATCTGGTTTTTCAGTTCCTCCGGCATTTTAGGGCGTTGTGCCTTATACTCCTCAAACTTCTCATGTCTGAAGGTTGGGGGGGGGCGGTCGAAGGCGACAGCCCAATAAGTAGGTTTGAATTCAGCCAGCACTTTGAGCAATGTGCTGGCAAAGCCATAAACTGCATTTACCATCTCCCCGGTTTTAGATACTGTCAATGGAGGCAAAGCATGAAATGCACGATGCACTAAAGCATTGCCATCAAAAAGTAACAGCAAATGCCTTTCCTTATTTTGTAGGTCTTTCTCTTTTAACATCAGATATCGTTCATTCATGTAACTTCACTGCAAAAAGGCGAGTATAAATAGCTCCCTCAGGCGCTAGTTGACTTCTCATAAGGCTAACAGTTTCGACCTCAAGAGGGTAACTGCTTTCAAAACTGGTAGACATCACTAGTTCACCAAAACTTTTTCTCTCCGCAGGTGATGCTCTTTCTCTGAGGCGAGCTAGAGTTAGATGTGGTGTGAAAGGACGTTTCTCTTCAGCAAAGCCAAGAGGAGCAAGGGCAGAATCAACATTTTGTTGCAACTTTAGTAGATTATCTATTTCCCCTTTGATGCCAACCCAGAGAACGCGTGGCTGCTTTAGATTGGGGAAAACTCCCAGACCTGAAACTTCCAGATGGAAAGGAAGAATCCCTTGAGCAGCTTCCTCTATGGCTTTACTTATCTCAGCCACTTGCTTGAAGGGAATATTGCCCAAAAACTTTAAAGTTAAATGAACGCTTTCAGGATTTACCCATTTGACAAATGGATGCTCAGCTCTTGCTAGTTCGCTTATTAGCTTTGCCAGCCCGTTTTTAACATTCTGGGGCAATTCAATAGCAATAAAGGAACGGATTTGCTCAGTGTCGTGTGGCAACTTGACTCCTTCCAACCCTGGATAGCAATTTTTGAGCATTGCGACCTAAGATTTTGGCTTTGTCTCCTGCGACAAGTTCGAGAGATTGGATTTGGGTCATTGTTCGATTTTGAGAAATTAAGGGATAATCAGTGCCAAAAAGGATTTTATCACTGCCAATAATATCGCTTACTTGCTTGAAAATTCCAGCCTGGTAAAGAAAAACAGTGGCTGCAGTATCAAAGAAGACATTGGTTAAAGCTCTGGCCACCTCTGGCATCAAGGCGTAGAAGGGCAAACCACCACCCCAATGAGCACAAACCAATTTCAAATCAGGGAAGTTCACTATAAAGGAATAGAGGATGCCAGGAGTAACCTCGCCCTTACCGATATATTGATGTCCTACAGGCTCAGATGAGTGAGTTAGGAAGATTAAGTTATGCTCTACTGTCATATCAACCAGGGGCTGCATAATCGTTTTGGTTGTAAGGTCGAAGCCTTGCACATCAGGCCTCATTTCTCCCACCCCTTTAGCTCCGGCTCTGGCACAGCGCTCTAGCTCGATTATAGCAGCATCTCCAGCCTTAGGTTGAACGCTACAGAAGCCGATAAGCCTATCAGGATAGCGTGATGTGGAATCTAAGATATAATCGTTAGTTTCCACACAAAGTTCCTGGCTTACCCAACCTATGTTAAGAGCAACAGATAAATCAATTTCGGCTTCGTCCATGCTGGCAATCAATTCTTCAGCGGTTGCCAACTTGGCTTTAGACTGCGAGTAAAGTAGTGAGAAGCAGGGGTCACGCTTGATATATTCATTACGTCTTTCCCTCACCCAGGGAGGAAATATATGGGTATGAAAATCTATTATCATTTAAGGCATTATACCCAAAATGGCGAAATATTTACATAAATATCATAGACATATAACCTAGCACTAGTTTACAATTTAGTGCATAACAAATGCCAAATCAAATCAAGGAATTTCCTCGGGCTGCCCCACGAGCTAACATATTTAACTTGTCCGTGGCTGAGCTCAAGGAAATGGCTAAAAAGCTGCGTCGTCATGTGATTACTATGACAACGGCGGCGGGCAGTGGGCATCCTGGTGGCTCCCTATCGGCAGCCGATATCGTTACTGCACTTTACTTTAAAGTTATGCGTCATAATCCACAGGACCCACAATGGGCAGACCGTGATAGATTCATATTGAGCAAAGGACATGCTGCCCCAATCCTGTATGCTGCTTTAGCTGAGAGCGGCTACTTTCCGGTGGAAGAATTAGCCACCTTGAGAAAGTTAGGTAGTCGGCTTCAAGGACATACGGATAGAAATCTTACTCCTGGAGTGGAGATGTCAGCTGGTTCTCTAGGTATGGGCTTATCCTTTGGTATTGGCGTTGCTTTAGCTGCCAGACTCGACCATCGTGATTATTGTACCTATGTTCTCCTCAGTGATGGGGAATGCGAGGAGGGGCAAACTTGGGAGGCAACTTTGTCAGCAGCACAGTTCAAAGTGGATAATCTGGTAGCCATTGTGGACTGTAATAGAATGCAACTCAGCGGCTGGACCAGAGATATTATGAACCTCGAACCTTTAAAGCAGAAATGGCAGGCCTTTGGCTGGCATACCATTGATATAGATGGGCATGACTTCAATCAAATTCTAGCAGCTCTCCAAGAAGCTCAAAAGATAAAGACTGGGCCTACTGTTATTATTGCCCATACCATTAAAGGTAAAGGCGTCAGCTTTATGGAAAGTAATGTAAAATTTCACGGCAAGGTAGCTACACCGGAGGAAGCAGAAAGAGCACTGAAGGAACTGGAATAGCGTGAGAAGCACCCAGCAGATGGCTGATTTAGGAATATCATTGTGGTGAGCCGAAGGTATGGTGGAACAATCTGTTCTTATTGTCATTGCGAGCGAAGCGAAGCAATCTCATGTTTGAGCTAGTTCAGATAGATAGTGGACACGTTGGACAGCCTTTTATGCCATTGCGAGAATAAGGCGGGGAT
>DAOUTC010000031.1 GCA_030626915.1 Dehalococcoidia bacterium | reverse complement strand
CTAAATATTTTGGTGCCTGTGGGAACTGTGGTTTCTATTAAGGCTGAGGCGGGAGAAGAAAAACTTCTAGGCGATTTACTTGCTTCGGAACAGAAAGTCTTAATAGCTAGGGGTGGCAAAGGAGGATTAGGCAACATACATTTTGCTACAGTGGCAAATCAGGCCCCCAGAGTAGCTGGTAAAGGGGAATCAGGTGAGGAGCGCCAAGTCATCCTTGAACTAAAACTCGTTACTGATATATGCATCATTGGATACCCCAATTCAGGCAAATCTTCTTTATTATCTGTTATAACAGGGGCTAGACCTAAAATAGCAGATTATCCTTTTACTACGCGGCACCCGGTTTTAGGGGTTATTCGAGGCAGCAGGAGAGATTTCGTAGTGGCTGAAATGCCGGCGCTTATCGAAGGTGCGCATATTGGTAAAGGATTAGGATATGAGTTTTTACGGCACATTGAGAGAACTAAGTTGCTAGTTTATTTGTTGGATGGCACTTCGCCAACTATTTTTGATGACTTCATCAAGCTGAGTGAGGAGCTGACTCTATATAAAACCGAATTATGCCAGAAAGCAAGAATTATAGCTGTGAACAAAGTGGACCTGCCGCAAGTTCAATCTAGTTTGCTTGACATAAGGCAGTGCCTTGATTTACTACAGGTGCCTGTTTTCTTTATTTCAGCACTTAGTGGGCAAGGTGTGGTAGAGTTTACCAGTATGTGTATTGAAATGGTTGAACGAGTGAACCGAGAAAAGAAAGTGATTTCGCCGCCCGAAGTAGCAGTATTTCATCCCAGACCTAAAAAGTGAAACAATGCATATAGGTATTCTCGGAGGCACATTTGATCCTATTCATGTAGGGCACCTTGTGGTAGCTGAAGAAGCAAGGGTAAAGCTGGGGCTTAGTGAGGTTCTCTTTGTGCCTGCGGGACAACCATGGTTCAAAGTAGACCATACTATTACCCCAGCAATCCATCGGGTAGAGATGGTGCGCTTGGCTATTGCTAATAACCCCTACTTTAAACTTTGTACTCTGGAAGTAGAGCGCGGTGGTCCCTCTTATTCCATAGACACTATAACCACTCTTCGGAGCCAGTTAGGCGAACAGTCTTTCTTCTTTATTCTTGGTAGTGACAGCCTTGCTGGATTTCATTTATGGAAGGAGCCGGCCAAGCTGGTGCAGATGTGTCAATTGGTAGTTGTCCCGAGGTTGGATTTAAGTTTGCCAGACTTAAAATTTTTAGAATCGCGTATTTCGGGATTAGTACACAGCGTTATAGAACTCGATGCACCTATTATCGAGGTTAGCTCTTCGAAGATCCGTCAACGTGTAGCCCAAGGGTTGACTATCCGCTACTTAGTGCCTGACAAGGTGGAGAAGTATATAATGGAGCAAAAGCTGTATTGTTAGCTGCTAAACATGAAGAGCCGAGCAAACTCTTAGATATCCAGATTCCTCACATTTTGAGCATGGGCTCGTATGAAGTTCTTGCGAGGCAAAACTTCGTTGCCCATTAACATATGGAACGCTTGGTCTGCGGCTATAGCGTCTTCTACCTTTACTTGAAGCAGAGTCCTGGTGGTGGGATTCATTGTTGTATTCCATAACTGTTCAGGACTCATTTCTCCCAGCCCTTTATACCTTTGAACCTCTAATTTGTTTCCTTCTAATTCTTCAAGCCTCTTTTCCTTTTCTTGTTCAGAGTAGACCCAGAATTGCTGTTTACCACATTTGATGCGGTAGAGAGGCGGCTGGGCTATAAAAAGATGTCCTTGATTAATTACCTCCACTATATGGCGATAGAAGAAGGTAAGAAGCAAGGTGCGAATATGAGAGCCATCAACATCGGCATCGGTCATGATGATTACTCGATGGTACCTGAGCTTGGAGAGGTCAAATTGCTCATCTGTGTTTGTCCTTAATGCTGTAACGATAGCTCTTAGCTCCTCATGGGTCACAATCTTGTCTTTAGCGGCTTTTTCCACATTAAGTATTTTGCCTCTGAGGGGGAGGATAGCCTGAAAACGGCGGTCCCGTCCCTGCTTAGCTGAACCACCGGCTGAGTCACCCTCAACCAGGTAAAGTTCGCATAATGCTGGGTCTTTCTCCGAACAGTCGGCTAGTTTGCCTGGCAACGTTGATGCCTCGAAGCTAGTTCTTTTAAAGACGAGCTCACGGGCTTTACGTGCCGCCTCTCTAGCTTTGGCTGCGATGAGGCACTTGTTTATAATTGCCCTTGCCTCGTTAGGGTGCTGTTCAAGGTAGAGGGACAAATTATCCGCTACGGCAGATTCGACCTGGCTTCTTACTTCAGGATTGCCAAGCTTTGTTTTGGTTTGCCCTTCAAATTGTGGCTTGGGAAGTTTTACGTTGATGATAGCCACTAACCCTTGGCGTACATCGTCACCAGTCAGGCTAGGCTCAGTATCTTTGATAAGTTTATTTTTCCGAGCATAATTAGCTAAAGTGTGAGTTAACGCTGAGCGAAAGCCAGTTAGATGACTACCACCGTCTCTAGTGTTGACACAATTAGCGAAGGAGAAAGTGGATTCTGTAAAGTCGTCATTATACTGTAGTGCTGCTTCAATTATAGTAGAATCGACCTTAGCTAATAAGTAGATAGGGTTAGAGTGGATGACTGCTCTATTTCTATTCAAGCGATGAACAAAACTAGCCATGCCTCCTTCGAAATAGAAAGTTTTCTCCCGGCAGGCTTTTTCGTCTTTAAAAGAAATTTGCACTCCTTTATTCAAGAAGGCTAGCTCTCTTAGTCGCTGGCAAGCTATATTAAAGTCATAGTTAAGGTCTTCGAAAATTTCTTCGTCAGCAAGGAAGGTGATTGTGGTGCCTGTAGCAGGGGTATCTTCAACGGCTTGTATCTCCCCTGTGGGGATACCTCGCTGGTAATCTTGGCGGTAGATTTTGCCCTGGCGCCTAACTTCGACTTGAAGCCACGATGATAGAGCATTCACCACCGAAGCACCGACGCCATGCAAGCCACTGGATATGTTGTAGACAAGTCCTCCAAACTTAGCTCCAGCATGCAGGCGAGTCATTACTGCCTCTAGCGCAGTGATATTCGCTGTAGGCATAGTCTCTGTAGGGATACCACGTCCGTTATCAACTACAGTTACGCTATTGTCTTTGTGGATTGTTACTTCAATTTGATCGCAGAAGCCAGCCATTGCCTCATCTATACTGTTATAAACTATTTCGTAAAGGAGATGGTGTAATCCTTCACGACCAGTGCCTCCAATATACATACCAGGTCGCAAGCGAATGGCTTCTATTTCATCCAGGATTTGGATGTCTTCAGCCGTATACTGGTTCAATTCATTTTCCATGCCTATTCCTCGTTATCTGCTTGGCGGAGCTGAGCTACTAGTCATCTTACTTTACTATGTAGTTAATTTATCTCCTTATACTGGTGTATTTTGGTGGCGTGGAAATTTCCAGAGAATGGCACAGAGAAGGCTTTAAGCTTTCTCTCGGTGTTAATGACAGCTACAACCATTAGTTTATATTATAGCATATCTAGAGATAGAAGGCATATTTAGCGATATCATTCAAGGTTACCTTGAAAAGGTCCGTAGGAGTAGAGGGGGCATCTTTTAGCTTTACTTTTTAATTCCTAATAACGCGCTAAGATGGTGTTGTGTTATAATGAATAAAAAACAATTAGGAGGGGGTCTTGAGTAATGTATTTGCCTTAAGTGGCGCAAATATTGTTATTCTGGCTAGGAACTATAATCCGTCTATTGCTTCTAAAGAATGGCTGTATGAGAAGAGTATAATTAAAGACACAGTGATTAACTTCGCTCACACCCCGCCATTTTCACTTGTTGAGACTGAGCGGATTTCCTTTGTTCTTGATGAAAATAGATTGCAAATATCCTTGAAAACTATAACTCCTGAAGGTATTGAGTTACTGCCTAAAATAGCTACAGGATTTGTTTCTTGTTTACCAGAGACACCATTTGTGGCTGTAGGATTTAACTATAGTTTTCATAGTCAAAAAGAGAGCACTCATTTGGAAGCTCTATTTGCGCCTAACGATGCTAAACTTAAGGAACTATTTGCAGAAGATTATGAAATTGGTGGCATGGTATGTTTCCATTTTAAGGAGTTCATTGTAACAATGAGTGCTCCTCCAGTAAAGGGTGAAACTACAAAGGTGGCGATAAATTTTAATTTCCATTCTGAGACTCGCGGTGCTAATGAAGTCAAAGAAAGATTAAAGTTACACCCTCAGACAATAGAAAGAGCTGAGGGGATTTTAGGGGGGCTGTCTGGATGAGAACCGATTTTAGCGAAGCTCTAGGAGTCCAGCCTTTACTTGCTAGCTTTATTAATCGCTTGCTTGCTAAGCCTGAAAGAGGGGCGGAATTGGGTTTAGTTAGCGAGTCTACAGGATTTCTAGAGGAGGATATAAAGCAAAAGGCAAGGGAGGTTACGCAAGTTACACAAGCCATGCAGGTCACAATAAATATGCCTTCTAGCACTTGGGGTAGTGCGGTGAATTTCCTAAGCCTGACAGCAGAAAATATCTTGCTTCGAAAGGAAGTGGAACAAATTAAGCAGAAACTAGCTGAGCTTGAAGAGAGGATCCCAAAAGAGAAAGTGATCGTTCTCAGGGAGATATCCAGAGAGCAAGCAAAGCAAGAAATACAACAGCTTTTTTCGAGTGGACGAACGCTTTATTATTCTGATATTGCGGAGGAACTCAGCCTAGACCTTGAGCTAGTTGTCGAAATCTGCTACGAATTGCAAGAAAGCGGAGAAATAAAAGTAGATGAAAACGCACTATGAGCTTGGAGATGCACTGAAGGCAGATAAGATTGCGGTACAAGCCCGCGGTATTGCTAGAATACGTGTGATAGAAGGATCCGGTAGGGATAGGATCCAGGCTACAAAATTAGAAGGTTCAGCTTTTTGTGTAATTGAATTGCCTCTAAGGTCAGTTAGAGAAAAAGCAACATGACTTCAAAAGGGAAGCCGGGTATTTATCTTTAAGTCTTTTTAGTTCTGTTTAAGTGACGAAATTACTTCAGCTAGAGGAATAGTTTTCTGTTTATTGGTTATCATATCTCGCAGTACTGCGGTGTGGTTTTTGACCTCTTTTTCACCGATGATAATGGCATAGTTAGTACACAGTGAGTTAGCTTGCCTCAACTGTCCTTTTAGACTTTTATCACCTGTAGCCTTAATGACGGCAATTCCAGCCTGGTGTAGCTCAAAGGCAAGCTTTATTGCCTCAATTTTAGCTTCTTCTCCCAAGTAAGCGATGAAAGCAATAGGCTTAGGCAGAACAGAGACTTTTATTTTTTGTTTTTTTAAATTTAATATAAGTCTTTCTATGCCGGCGGCGAAACCAACTGCTGGTGTGTGTTTCCCACCTAATTGTTCAATGAGATTGTCATAGCGACCACCGCCCCCGAGCGCACTTTGTGCTCCCTCTTCGTGAGGTTCAATCTCAAACACAGTCCTAGTGTAATAATCCAATCCACGCACCAATCTGTAGTTTAATTGGAAGGGAATGACTAACGCCTCTAAGTATTGCTGAACGCTTTGGAAATGTGCCTGGCATTCAGGGCAGAGGTAATCTGTGATTTTCGGTGCTGTCTCAGCTATCTTCTGGCAAGAGATTTTTTTGCAATCAAGTAAGCGGAGAGGGTTTCTAAGCAGCCTAACTTTACAATCTGGGCACAAATAAGTTGTGTAGTTGGAGTAGTGCTGCCTTAGTGCCTCTCTATACTTAGGTTGGCAGAGTTTACAGCCAATGCTGTTAAGCTGGATGGAGAATTCAGAAAAGCCTAGAGAAAGCAAGAATCGCTGTGCCATCTCGATTATCTCGACGTCAAGGGCAGGATCTGCCTCACCTAAAGCTTCATAGCCAAACTGATGATGCTGGCGATAGCGTCCAGCTTGGGGGCGCTCATATCTGAAAGCAGGGCCGATGTAATAAAGTTTTACAGGTTGAGGTAAATTAAACAATCCGTGCTCTAGGTAGGCTCGGCAAACTGGTGCTGTTCCTTCTGCTCTTAAAGCCAATTTCTGACCACTTCTATCCTCGAAGGTATACATTTCTTTGTCCACAATGTCTGTTCCCCCGGCCACAGTGCGGGCGAAGAGTTGAGCATCTTCAAGTATTGGTGTGGTCAAGGGCTGGTAGCCATAAAGCTGGCATAAAAAAGCAGCCTTTTCCTCCACGTATTTCCAATAGGTTTGTTCTTGTGGCAGGATATCTGATGTGCCTCTGGGCGCCTTATACAAGCAGTCTCCTTTCCTATCGTTTATATTTAGTTTACCATAGTGAAGTAACATAATTTAAGGGTCAAAAATTTGCTTTGATTTTCTTCTTGCGTTATTATGGAATCCGTGATATGGATATAAATTCCCTTATAGTAAAGGCCAGTGAATATCTACCTGCTGATAAGGTAGGCTTGATTAAAGCAGCTTATGAATTTGCTTCGCAAGCGCACCAAGGGCAGGTGCGCAAATCGGGAGGGCCTTATTTAGAGCATCCTTTACAAGTAGCCACGACCTTGGTTGACCTTCGCTTCGATGCCGATGCCTTAATTGCAGCCTTGCTACATGATATTCCTGAAGATTGTGGCCTATCACTGGATGAAATTGAAACTAACTTTGGCTCTGAGGTAGCTAAATTGGTTGATGGTGTTACTAAGTTGGAAAAGCTCACAAGCCGAGCTGAAGGGGGGGGAAAGTCGAGACTCCAAGCTGAAAATTTGCGTAAGCTGCTTGTGGCTACGGCTGAAGACCTACGGGTGGTTCTTATTAAATTGGCTGATAGACTACACAATATGCGCACCTTGGGTGTTTTGCCTCCCAAGAGACGCCGTGCGATTGCCCAGGAGACATTAGAGGTATATGCTCCTCTGGCACACCGTTTAGGTATATGGGATGTAAAATGGCAATTGGAGGACCTGGCTTTCCGCTACCTGGAGCCACAGGAATATCGTCGGCTTATTCGCTTGGTGGCTGAAAAGCGAGCACAGCGAGAAGACTTTATAACTGAGGTTAACCAAATACTGTGCCAAGAATTAGATAAGGCTGGCATAGAAGCTAAGGTTTTCGGTAGGCCGAAACATATCTACAGCATTTATCAGAAGACGGGCAGGTATGCTACGCAAGGCAAGGTTTTTGGTGATATTCATGACCTTTTTGCCTTGCGTGTATTAGTGAATTCAGTTTCAGATTGTTATAAGACATTGGGGACGATCCACAATCTTTGGCATCCTATAACTGAAGAGTTTAATGATTTCATTGCTAATCCTAAAGATAATGGCTATCAATCTCTACATACCACAGTAATGTGTCAAGGCACAACCCCGCTGGAAATACAAATTCGAACCTGTGATATGCATCAAGTCGCTGAATATGGGGTAGCTGCTCACTGGCATTATAAAGAAGGCGGGAAGGTAGAACTGTCTTTTAGCAACAAAATGTCTTGGCTACGTGAGATTAGTGACTGGCGAGAGGAACTCGACAGCGAGGAGTTTCTGGAATCCGTTAAAACTGATATCCTCACAGACCGAGTATTTGTCTATACCCCAAAGGGGGAGATAAAAGACTTGCCCAAGGGTGCTACCCCTCTAGATTTTGCCTTCCGCATTCATACAGACCTGGGTTATAGGTGCATCGGGGCCAAGGTGAATGGCCGTCTAGTCCCTTTGAACTATACGCTTGGTAATGGTGATATTGTGGAAATTATTGCTGCTAAGGGGGAGAAAGGTCCCAGTTTAGATTGGCTTAACCCTCAACATGGTTATATTAAAACGTCTCATGCCGGGGAGAAAATTCGGCAATGGTTCAATAAGCAAGAGCGAAGTCAAAGCATAGAGACGGGCAAGCAGCTTTTGGATAAGGAGCTTAAAAGGTTAGGTATCAGTATACCCAACGCTGATAAATTAGCGCAACAGTTTAACTACAGCCACTCAGATGATCTTTTTGCTGCTCTTGGCCGCGGTAGTATTAGCCTTTCTCAGGTGGCGCTTAAACTAAGCGCAGATTTGGAGCCGCCTAGCGAGGCAATTGGGATTTCGCCTCCGCGGAAGGCTAGCCCTTCGAGTGTCCGAGTATTGGGTGTTGGTGACTTGTTCACTCGTTTGGCTAGTTGTTGCCATCCCTTGCCTGGAGATGAGATTATTGGTTATATTACTCAAGGTCGTGGTATCACTGTACATCGCAAGGATTGTCCTAATATTATCAATGAAATGGAAAAAGAGCGGCTGATCAACGTGAATTGGGGTGATGTGGAGCAAGTTTACCCTGCAACTATCCAGGTTGATGCTTGGGATAGGGTTGGGTTAGTTAGGGATATTAGTGCTATTATAGCTGAAGAGGGGGTAAATATTACCGAGGCTAATGTGAGTGACCATGACGATAATATTAGTTCACTATATTTCACTCTGGAGGTTAAAAACGCAACTCAGTTAAGTAAGTTAACATCTAGAATTTACTCACTGTGGAACGTAATAAATGTAGCAAGGAAAGGAGAACCAGATGCCAGGTAGTAAATCAGTTAGCAAAGCTGCTCGTTCGGCGGAGAGAAAGCGACTACGAAACCGCTTGGTGCGAAGTAGCACTAAAACGTGTATAAGTAAAGTAAGGAGACTTATTAACGCGGGGGGATTAGACTTAGCACAGCAGGAAATGCTGACAGCCATAAGTAGTATAGATAAGGCTGTAAGCAAGGGGGTTTTCCATAAGAACAAAGGTGCCAGACTCAAATCCCGTTTAATGAGAAAGTTGAACACTGCTGTCGCAGCAGGCCGAAGCAATGTCATTGCGAGCGGAGCGAAGCAACCTTACAGTGAAGAGGAGCAATCTCAAGGGAGCGGAGGTTAATATTCTTGACTACTAAAGCGATTTCTTCGAAGCAGAGGCGCATTATCAACTTTATCCGGGAGTATTTTCAGGATAAAGGTTATCCCCCTACCATCAGGGATATTGCCAAAGGATGCCAGATAAGTTCTACTTCAGTAGTAGCTTACAATTTGGATAGGTTGGAAGAGGCAGGATATATTCGTCGCCACAGTGATATATCGCGGGGAATTGAGTTTTTAGACAGGCAACAAGGGGGTAGAAAGCTTGTTTATATCCCTATAGTAGGGACGATAGCTGCTGGTGAACCTATTCCAGTGCCCGCTTCAGATGCCGGGAGCATTATTTCTACTGAGGGGTTAGAGGTAAGTGAAGGATTAACAAAGGGAAGACAAAATATTTATGCCCTTCGAGTTAAAGGCGACTCTATGGTGGATGCTTTAATAAAGGATGGTGATATCGTCCTGATGGATTATGTCGCTACTGCCGAGGAAGGGGAAATGGTAGCGATTTGGCTTAAGAAGGAGCAAGAGGTTACGCTCAAGAAAATTTTTATTGAGCCAAACCGTATCCGCTTGGAGCCAGCAAATAGTCAAATGAAACCCATCTATACCAGTCCAGACAATGTTGAGATTCAGGGTAGTGTTGTAGCTGTTATTCGGCGTATGCCATAGGTGTTTAAAAATGGTATCCTCCCAATTCCAGACGGTGGGGTGTATCCTTTTTACTCAAGGACTTGTCTCTTCCTATAGTGGTAACCTTAGTATAAGGCAGGGGCATCATTTACTTATTACACACCGGGGTAGTGCATTAGGTTCTATTAAGGAAGCAGATTTAGTAGAGACTGGTATCGCAAAGAACAATAGAGCTACACCTTTAGCCTCAAGTGAGTTAGCGGTCCACCGTGCTATTTATAAAAACACTTCAGCGCTAGCAGTGGTTCATGCTCATCCACCCTATGCTGTTGCCTTAGCCTTCATAGAAAAGGAGATTATCCCCTGTGACCTGGAAGGGCGAGCGCTGTTGCCAAAGGTGCCAATTTTGGGCAAGGAGATGGTGGTAAAGGCTGGGGCTCTCGCTGAGGAGATAGCCGAAGCACTAAAGCAATGTAAAGTGGTTTTAGTCCAGAGTCACGGAAGTTTCGCTATCGGCCAATTGTTGGAGGAAGCTTGTTACTATACTACCGTATTGGAGCAGAGTTGCCGTCTCCTCTATTTGCTCAAGGTTTTGGGTGTAGAGCCAAAAAGGTACACCAGTCAAGGTACTTAGGATTTCTGCCCAGTATTACCTCTTTAAACAGTTTTTGTAGCTCTGTGGTTATTTTGCCAGTCTCACCATGGCCTATGGGGCGATGGTCCACTTCTACAATCGGTGCTATATGGGCTGCAGTGCCAGTAAAGAAGCACTCTTCAGCCGAGTAGAGTTCGCTTCTATCTACTTGTCTCTCTACAGTATCTATGTCTAACTCATTTTTAGCTAACTTTATTACTGTATCTCTGGTAATCCCTAGAAGGATATTGTCGGAAGATGGAGGGGTGACTAAATTTTCGTTGATAACAAGGAAAATGTTCTCCCCGCTGCCCTCGGAGACATGCCCAT
>DAOUTC010000101.1 GCA_030626915.1 Dehalococcoidia bacterium | reverse complement strand
TCATGAAAAGACTATCACTGCTCTTTTACCTGCGTTAGCAGGAGCTAACTTAATTTATGGTATGGGAATGCTTGAGCTTGGGATTACATTCAGCTTAACTCAGTTAGTTATAGATAACGAAATAGCCAGGATGGTTAAAGAAGCAGTAAAGGGGATTGACATCAATGACGAAAATATAGCTCTAGAAGTTATTAAGCAGGTAGGGCCTGGTGGTAACTTCTTAGGTGCAGAGCATACTTTGCGCCATATGAGGGAACAATCCCACTCTAAATTGATTGACCGCAGAATGTGGCAGCAATGGGAGAGCGGTGGAAAGAAGGACTTGGCTCAAAGAGCTCACGAAGAGGCGTTATCAATTCTTAAAAACCACAAGCCTGAACCATTGCCCCCAGAAGTGCGTTCCACTTTGCATTCAATTGTAAAAAGCGCAGAGGAGGAAATAGTAAAGAAAAAGAAAGCTAAGGAAGCGGTGTAAGAGAGCCAGGTTTAGATTGCTTTTCACCTAAGAAGGTGCAGCACCGTCCTCCAAATAACAAAGAGAAGGAGGCTTGAAGAAAAAATGAGCAAAGCCAGGTTAAGTTTTTTGTCAAGAGATGAAATAGAAGATATCCATAACGCTTCATTGGAAGTTTTGGAAAATACTGGTATTAAAGTTATGAGCAAGACGGCTCTTGATATTTTGCGGGAAGCTGGAGCGAAAATTGATTACGGAAAAAACCTTGCCACTATTCCTAGAAATTTAGTTGAAGAGGCCTTAAAAAGAGCTCCGAAAACCATAAAGTATTGCGCCAGAAATCCAGAATACGATGTTTTACTGGGTAAAAAGGAAACACACTTCATAACGGGTGGGCTTGATATACCTTTCATAAGAGATTGGGAAACTGGCGAACATAGATTTTCAACAAATGAAGACCTGGCCTGCTGGATGAGGATAGCAGATTATCTGGATAATATTCATTTTGTTTGGGTAACATTAGCCGCTGGCGATGTGCCACCCCAGATGCGAACCTTAACCCAGCTTGTTACTACTCTAAGCAATACAGAAAAGCATGTTGAATATGAAGCGCATAGTGCCAGGGAAGCTCAATACATGATTGAAATTGCGATAGCCATTGCTGGTGGTAAGGAAGAACTCAGAAAAAGACCTATTATTTCAGCGGTTCAGTCTCCTGTCAGTCCCCTTACATTTGAGGAGGGCTCAATAGAAGCAGCTATAGAGTTTGCTAAAGCTGGTATCCCAGTTGTTTATATGGATATGCCTTTAGCCATAGAGACAAGTCCAGCTACTTTAGCAGGAACATTAGTTATTATCAGCTGTGAAAATCTGGCAGGCTTGGTTATCTCTGAATTTGCCAGTCCCGGGGCACCGGTGGTGTACTCCACTGCCGCCTGTACTGCAGACCCTTCATCAGGGGCGGCAGTTGAATCTTCGGAAGCCAACCTTCTCAACCTCGCCAGTGTCCAGATTGCCCATTACTATGGCTTGCCATGTGAAGTCACCGCCCATGGCTCTATGTCCAAGGCCCTGGATATGCAGGCTGGATATGAGATGGCCATGGGCCTTAATCAAAGTCTAGGTGCGGATATTATTTGTGGTTTGGGGGCTTTGGATTCTGGCCTCTACGCATCTCCAGAAAAGCTAGTCATTGACAATGAAATTGTAGATAGAACTTTCAAATTTGCTGGTGGACTCGAGGTGAATGACGACACCTTAGCAGTGGACATTATTCATAAAGTTGGCCCTGGCGGCATCTTTTTGGGAGAAAAGCATACCTTAAGGCATTATAAAGAGCTTGGAGTGCCCCAGCTTAGCGATAGAGACAGCTTTGAAACATGGGAGAAAAAGGGGTCTAAGTCAATTGATGAGGTGGCTAAGGAAAAAGTTAAAGAAATCCTGGCTACACATAAGCCTGCACCCATTGCCGAAGAGGTTCAAGGAGAGATATGTCAAATCTTAAAAAGAGCTGAAGCGGAGTTCTTAAAAGAAGAGTCGTAGTTTTCCGCAAAAAAGGGAATAATGCCAAAGATATGATGAAAAAACGGGCTTTCTACCGGCTAGTTTTTGCTGCAGACAGCTTGACAAATTTGTTCCTCAGGGGGGTTAATTCAAAGTAGCGATAATGGTATAATATATATAAAAGTGTTAAAAAGTGTAGTGCGAGACTTTAGTCTCGTGTACGACCCTAAAGAGTTAGATTACGAAAATTTTGGGGGTGAAGATTATTAAAACTGAATGAGACAAATCTAGTTTTGAATCCGAGGCAAAATTAAACAGCCTCAATATGGCGAAAGGAGGTGAGCAAAGTTGAGCTAATTTTAGGATGTTGGCAAAATGCCTAAATCTTTGGAAAATAAAAAAGGAGGGGAAATAAATATTATGAAAACAAAACTTATAGGTTTGGCGTTGGTTGCTGTTCTGGTGATGTGTTTTGCTCTTCCGATGTGTGCACCTGCTCCTCCGGCTGAGGAAGAAGAGCTTGCAGCCACTATATCGTGTGTCCAGGCCTGGACTCCCGAGTACATTGAACAGGTCATCGCACATATTGATGAAAAACTAGGTGTTGAATATACACAACTTTACATGTCTTGTGGAGAAATTGGCGCCAAGCTGAAGGCTGAAGCTCCTTATTTTACCATAGACATGGTTTTCGGAGCGTGTGGTCCGCAAGCTTATGAGGCTAAGAAGGAAGGATGGGCTATACAGTATGATTCTCCAACATGGCGGGGAGTAGGTTCAGAGTTCAAAGACCCTGATAATTACTGGTGGAGCATAGCGGACTGGGTCTTCGTTTTGGTAGGCAATGAAGATTTGCTTGCCCAAGCAGGTCTATCCATAGATGATTTTAAGAGCTGGGATGACGTTCTGGACTCCAGGTGGAAAGGTCAGATTGTTATGCCCTCCCCATATACCTCCGGCACCGCTTACTTGATGATGTATACCTTTATGACAATCTATGGCTTCAACAAAGGGCTGACAGGAAGTGAGGCGGAAGAGGCAGGATGGGAATACCTGGAAGCACTGGACAAGAACATTGCTTTCTATACCAGGAGTGGTGCTGCCCCCGCTGATTTAGTGGGCACAGGGGAATTTATGCTGGGCATGACTTACGACCAAGCTATCTACGCTAGAATTCATGAGGGTTATCCCATTGTGTGGACAATGCCTGAAGAGGGCATTGGTTGGGATACTTCGCCTTGCTATATTCTTAGCACAACTACAGGAAAAAAGCTGTATACCTGCCAGAAAATAATAGACCTGTTTGGAACTCTTGAGTTCTCTCAAATTTCGGCTGCTGCTGGTTTACAGCCAAAAGATCCTGAAGCACTCAGTGCCTTTTTTGCTGAAGCTGGAAAAGTGCCCAATCTTGTCCCCAACATCGATCTAGATTGGACTATTGAGAATAGAGACAGGCTTTGTGAGGAGTGGGCGGAGAGAATTGGCAGAGTGCCGACGGAATGAGTGGAAAGAGAAATTCTTGATACAGTAAGGATAGTTTAAGGCGCAGGAGAAGATGGCGGAAGCAAGAGCATTAATTCGCCCAAGGCTTGCATGGGAAAATGTAAAGGATTTTTTAGCTGCACATACGGTCAGCAGTATGGGTGGTTTATTATTCTTGCTTCTGGCCTTCTTTCTCCTCTGGCCCATCATTGCGGTGCTGATAAAGAGCGTGTCTGGTCCTGAGGGGTTTACTCTAGAGTATTATAGGAAATTCCTAACTCACCCCTACTATTATCAATCTTTTTTTAACACCTTGCTTCTTGGCGTCCTGACCACATCAGTGTGTCTAAGCGCTGGTTTTTGCATTGCCTACATAACTACCCGGGGACCTATACGTTTTCGTACGCCTTTGAAACTAATTGCTTTATTACCGCTGATAGCACCACCCATGATATTTGGCCTTGCATTAATAATACTTCTGGGACATAATGGAATAATCACCCAGGCGCTTGGTCTTAAGTGGAGTATCTATGGCTTCACAGGACCCGTTATTGCCCAGACACTTGCCTTTCTTCCTCTGGCTTACCTGATGATTGAGAATACCCTTAGTTCTCTTAATCCGAATTTAGAGGATAGCGCGGCTAATTTGGGGGCTACCGAAGGAAAGATCTTACGCAGTATTACCATTCCTTTGCTAGCCCCGGGCTTTTTGAAAGCTGCTCTCATAGTTTTTGTCCTGGCTGTGGCGGAGTTTGGCAATGTGGCACTTTTGTGTGGGCGAACTCCGTTCCTGGCGCCGGATGCTTATTTGATGATTATTGGTATGAGTGACTTCCATTTGGGTAGTGTTATGTCTATATTTTTAATCCTTCCCTGTGCGGTCATTTTCATTGTACAAAGCTATCTGATTAGAGGCAAAGCTTATACCACCATCGTGGGTAAGCCTGTGGCTGCGGAACCCAGGCGCATAACTCCAGTTATCTTAATACCAATGCTGGCTGTCTGTTTTATTGTAGCTGTCCTCATTTTAGTTACTTTTGGAGTGATCGGGGTAGG
>DAOUTC010000122.1 GCA_030626915.1 Dehalococcoidia bacterium | reverse complement strand
TAGTAAATCTCTTATCAGATGCTCTTGTATATCTATAAGTGTCCTCATTACAAAGCTCCCTTATATATCATTCAGGTCAAGAATAATATATCATAATCGATAAGAAATAGCAACAAACTTGCTAATTTTGCATTTTGGGGCTGCGCGAGGCCAAAACCGCCGCACCTACAAAACCCACCCACTACACTACCTTCCGCAGCAATATTTATATTTCTTGCCTGAGCCGCAGGGGCAGGGGTCATTGCGTCCCACTTTCTTGCCAGCTACTACAGCTTGTTTTTTACGCATGGGTTCTTTCTTAATGCCAACATGGTAAATGCTGTGGACAACATCGTGCTGAATACTAGCCAAAAGGCTATCAAAAAGAATATGGCCCTCTCTCTTATATACCACCAGCGGGTCTTGTTGACCAGCAGCTCGCAACCCTATCCCCTGCCGCATGTGTTCCATGGCAGTAAGATGCTCCATCCATAATCTATCAATGACACGCAGCATTACTATGCGTTCTGCCAGGCGCATATTATCAGGGCCTATTTCCTGCTCCCGTTGATTGTAAAACTCCGTGGCGTAGTCGCTTAATTTCTCTGTAATTTGTTTGTCATTGAGCTCTGAAAGGCCATCGCTTCTGAATTGGGGTGGTAGGGGTAAAACACGGGAAACATCCTCCAGCAAGCCCGATAAATCCGGCTCAACCAAATCATTGCTGAAGTGACTGACTACTATGCTTTGAATTTCATCCTCAATCATAGACATTATATTTGCCTTAAGGTCAGCACCGCTCAATATCTTCCTTCTCTCAGCATAAATCACCTCACGGTGCTTATTGATTACATCGTCATATTCCACCAGATGTTTACGAATATCAAAATGATAACCTTCTGTCTGGACCTGGGCGTTTGTTATAGCTTTAGTGACCATGGGATGCTCAATGGGAGTATTCTCATCTATGCCAGCCCACTGCATAAACCCTTTAACACGGTCACCGCCGAAACGGCGAAGAATTTCATCCTCCAGGGAAGCATAGAAGCGAGAGCTGCCCGGGTCTCCTTGCCTCCCTGCTCGGCCACGAAGCTGGTTATCAATACGCCTGGCTTCATGATGCTCCGTACCAATGATGTGAAGCCCACCCAGCTCGACTACTTTATTGTGTTCCTCTTGCCATTCGTCTGGATTACGACTATCAGGATTGCCGCCAAGGATGATATCCACACCACGCCCAGCCATGTTGGTGGCCACAGTTACTGCTTCCATACGCCCGGCTTGGGCAATTATGCCCGCCTCCTTTTCATGATTCTTGGCATTTAATACCTGATGCGCTATGCCTCTTCTTTTCAGGAGGTCACTTAAATACTCTGATTTCTCAATAGAAGTTGTGCCTATAAGGATAGGTCTTTCCTGACTATGCAATTGCTCGATTTCCCTGGCAGCGGCGGCAAATTTAGCCTTTTCATCTTTATAAACCTGGTCGGGATATTCAGTGCGAACCAATGGTTTGTTTGTGGGTATAACCACTACTTCCAATTTATAAATCTTGTGAAACTCCTCAGCTTCAGTGGCGGCAGTTCCGGTCATGCCAGCCAACTTCTGATACATGCGGAAATAGTTCTGGAAGGTGATAGTAGCCAAAGTAACACTTTCCCGCTGTATCTTTACCTTTTCTTTAGCCTCAATGGACTGATGCAGCCCTTCAGAATACCTTCGACCGAACATCAATCTGCCGGTGAATTCATCCACGATGATAACCTGCTCATTCTTGACTATATAGTTGCGGTCTTTCTTAAATAAGACATGAGCCTTGAGGGCATTATCCAAATATTGTGTAAGGAAATAATTAGAGGGGTCGTAAAGGCTGGGTGCCTTAAGTAAACCTTCACTTCTTAGCACCTTCTCTACTTTGCTGATGCCAGCATCAGTGAGGTTGACAGTGCGTGTTCTCTCATCAATGGTGTAATCCTCATCTTTGCTAAGCCGCGGAACCAGGCGAGCGAAGGTATAGTATTTCTGAGTGGCTTCCTCAGCGGGACCGCTTATGATTAGCGGGGTGCGGGCTTCATCAATGAGAATGTTATCTACCTCATCAACGATGGCGTAGTTAAGTGGATGCTGAACACATTGTGATAAATCCAAAACCATGTTGTCTCTGAGATAATCAAAACCAAACTCGTTGTTAGTGCCATAGGTTATATCGGCTTCATAAGCCTGGCGGCGAGTTATAGGACGGAGAAAATCCCATTTCTTATCTTCTGATTCGTAGCTGAGGTCATAAATATAGGAAGGGGCAGGTTGGTCTGAGCCTTTCTGAGCGTTAATACAGGCCACGCTTATTCCTAAGGCATGGTAAATAGGACCCATCCAGTGGCAATCACGCTTGGCCAGATAATCGTTAACGGTAACTAAATGGCAGCCTTCCCCGGTAAGGGCATTGAGATAAAGAGGCAGAGTAGCTACCAGGGTTTTTCCTTCACCGGTTGCCATCTCAGCTATTTTGCCCTGGTGAAGGATGATGCCGCCCATTAACTGAACGTCAAAATGCCTCTGCCCAATAGTTCGCTTAGCTGCCTCTCTTACGGCTGCATAAGCCTGAGGCAAAAGCCCGTCTAAGTTTTCACCATTATTTAGCCGAGCCTTGAACTCATCGGTTTTAGCTCGGAGCTCAGCATCGGTGAGCTTCTCAAACTCAGGCTCCAATAAGTTTATGCGGTTAACTAAAGGTTGGAGGCGCTTCAGCTCTTTCTCATTAGAATCAATTAAACTGCCAAGCCACTTAAACATTTTTACTCAAACATAGCTCCTATAGATAACCCGGTATGAATGCGGTGAATAGCTTCACCAATAAGTGAAGCCATAGGCAAAACAGTAATCTTATCCAAGTTTTTATTACCAGTAACGGGAATAGTATCGGTAACCACTACTTCCTTTACCGGGCTGGAGGCTATTCTCTGAATAGCCGGGCCCGAGAACACAGGGTGAATGCAACAACTATAAACCTCAGTGGCACCTTGCTCCAGAAGGGTATCTATGGCACCAATTAAGGAGCCAGCGGTATCAACCTCATCATCGACAGTCAGAGCACGCATTCCTTTAACCTCACCGATGATATTGAGAGTTTCAGTGGCATCAGTATTTCCCAGGCGCCTCTTTTCAATGATAGCTAAGGGGACTCCCAGATTAGCAGCTACATCACGGGCCCGCTTGGAGATGCCAATATCAGTAGCTACCACTACCAGATTATTCAGAGTTTTTTCCTTGAAGTATTGGCTCAAAATAGGAAAGGCGGTTAACTCATCAACTGGAATGGTGAAGAAGCCCTGGATTTGAGGAGCATGGAGGTCCACAGTAAGCAACCTGTTAGCCCCTGCAGTGGTAATCAGGTCGGCAATCAAGCGAGCGGTGATGGGTACTCGTGGCTGGTCTTTTTTATCGGTACGGCCATAGGCATAGTAGGGGATGACAGCGGTGATTCGCCCTGCTGAAGCTCGTTTGAAGGCATCAAGCATGATAAGAAGCTCAAGCAAGCTTTTATTAACCGGGG
>DAOUTC010000112.1 GCA_030626915.1 Dehalococcoidia bacterium | reverse complement strand
TAGGATGAACATTTACATCAACTTCCTCAGGTGGCAACAAAATATTAATTACAGCCATAGGATGTTTGCCATCCATGAGTAAGCCATGGTAGGCCGCTTCAGTTGCCCGCATTAGCAAAGGGCTATACACCCATCTTCGATTGACAAAGAGGCTGATATGGCTACGATTGGAGCGATTTAGGGAAAGCGAGCTAACCAAGCCGCTAACTTTACCAAATGTATCTCTGGCTTTCACCTCTAGCATCCCTTGAGCTACCTCCAAACCATATATTTGGTTTACCACATCACGCAGATTGCCATTTCCTGTAGTTTGCAAGCTAAGACGTTTGTTAATAAGTAAGTCGAACCTGACCTCGGGGAAAGCTAGTGCATATTGGCTTAATATGTTAGCAATATGGCTATTCTCTCTATTTACTGATTTGAGAAACTTAAGTCGAACAGGGAAATAGTGAAATAGCCGGTGCACAGTCACAGCGGTGCCTTGAGCTCTGCCACGGCTTTCCCTGCGAACTATGTCACCCTTCCTCAAGTACATGTAGGTGCCAACAATATCTGAAGGTGCTTTGGTGAAAACTTCTACTTCAGCAACAGCAGCGATGCTGGGTAAAGCCTCGCCCCGAAAACCAAGGCTGGAAATGCCTTCTAAATCGGCTAAGTTACTAATCTTACTGGTGGCATATCTACGGAAAGCAAGCTCTACCTCTGACGCTGGAATACCCACTCCGTTGTCACTCACCTTAATTGAGTTTATCCCACCGCCTCGTGCTTCAACATTAATTTGGCTAGCTCCGGCATCAAGAGAATTTTCCACCAACTCCTTCACCACCGAAGCTGGACTCTCAATTACCTCACCAGCAGCGATCTTGGAAATTACCTCCGGGACTAAAACCTTAATAGGCATTTAAGATAATTCTACACGCTTTCGTGTATTTTGTCAATAGTCTATCAGGGAAAATCAAGGTTTTTTTCGATTTTCTCTAATTTTGCCAGGCTGAGCAGCAGTTTCTTTACCCCGGCTTCTTCAAAGGATACGGTTGCCACTTGATCCCCTTTGTCGGGAAAACAATCCATCACTATGCCATCGCCAAATTTGCTATGGTGCACCCAGTCACCTACTTTCAAATCCAGCATATTCAAAGAATGGGCGACTGAGTCGGGGTAAGCAGCTAGTGGCATCTTGAGGCTTTCTTCCTCCCATAGCCCTTTAGTAGTTACCAGATGTGGTGAAATATCCTTAAGAAAGCGAGATGGTAGGTTTACCGAGCCACCGAATAAGCTGCGTCGGTAACTGCGCAAAAGGTAGAGTTGTTTCCCCGCTCTGCTTATGCCAACATAGCAGAGGCGACGCTCCTCTTCCATTTCCCCCGGGTCATCAAAAGACTTCCTATGGGGTAAAAGGCCTTCCTCCATGCCAACGATAAAAACCACAGGGAATTCCAACCCTTTGGCTTGATGTAAGGTAATTAGAGTCACCGCCTCGGTTTTTTCATCTAGCCCATCTACGTCTGACACCAGGCTAACTTTCTCCAAAAAGGTAGCTAAGGCTTCTTCGGGGTTAATCCCGTCATATTCCCTGGCAACGCTTTTTAGCTCCATTATATTCTCCCACTTCTCTTCCCCATCTTCTTTCTCCAGGATATATTCCCTGTATCCCGTATGCTCCAATATTTCGTCTACTAGCTCAGAAGGGTTTAGTTCATGATTTTTAGCAATAAGCCCATTGATAAGAGCGACAAATTTAGTTAAAGTTTGGGTGATGCGTGAAAGGAGAGCTTTCTCTTCTACCATCTGCTTTAAAGCATTGTACAGAGAAGCACCATTAGACCTTGCCCAGGCTTGAAGCTTGCCAAGGGTGCCCTGTCCAATACCCCGCCCGGGAACATTTATGATGCGAGCCAGGCTAACATTGTCATGAGGATTATGAATAACCCTGAGATAAGCGATGATGTCCTTAACCTCCCGCCTCTGATAAAAGCGTATGCCACCGACAAGTTTATAAGGCACTCCATACCTCATAAATGTTTCTTCTAAAACTCGTGACTGAGCATTGACTCGATACATTACAGCACAATCTTTGAGCGATATCTGATCCTGGCTGACTAGCTTCTCTATCTCCTTGACCACTGATTGAGCTTCTTCCTCCTCGCTATAGCTCTCGATAATAGCCACAGGAGAACCAACTTCATTTTCTGTCCATAAGTTCTTTGGCTTGCGCTGCACATTTGCCGAGATAACATCCGAAGCGACCTGCAAAATAGTTTTGGTAGAGCGGTAGTTTTGCTCCAAAAGCACTACTTTAGCTTCGGGATAATCCTTCTCAAAGCTTAAAATATTGCGCAAATCGGCAAATCTCCAGGAATAGATGGACTGGTCGGGGTCGCCAACCACACAGATATTGCGGTATTTCCCCGCTAGCTGTTTCACCAGCATATACTGGGCGATGTTAGTGTCCTGGAATTCATCCACCAAGATATGAACATACCTTGATTGGTATCGAGTCAGAATCTCGGAGTGGTCATCGAATAGCTGTACCGTCTTCATTAGTAGGTCATCAAAATCTAGTGCCTCGCTTTGAGTGAGCAACTGTTGATACAGGTGATAAACCCTGGAAACTATCTCCTCAAAATAGCTATGAGTCTGCCGAGCGTAATCTCGGGGGCTAATAAGGCGGCTTTTGGCAGCACTAATGGCTGAGTGTAAGACACGAGGAGCGTATTGCTTGGGGTCAAGGTTTGTTTCCTGAAGACTTTGTTTTATCAAGTTTAATTGGTCTTCCTCATCGTAGATAACAAATCTTGGGTTAATACCTATGGCTTGGCCCTCACGATGGAGAATTCGACTACAGATAGCGTGGAAGGTGCCCAAGGTTAAAGCCTCAATCTGCTGTCCTAAAAGCCGCTCCAACCTCTCCTGCATTTCACGGGCGGCTTTGTTGGTGAAGGTAACTGCCATAATACGGTGGGGATTAATACCACAAACCTTGATCAGATAAGCAACTCGGTGGGTGATTACCCTGGTCTTGCCACTCCCGGGACCGGCCAAGATAAGTACAGGTCCTTCGATTGCTTCTACGGCTTTTCTCTGGGCAGGATTAAGCGTGGCTAGAATATCCATGGACACTGAGTTATTATAGCAGATGTTCACTGTGATACTCCTTTTCATCAACATTTGTTTATGAGTTTCTGATAAAATATCAATCCTGAGACTTATGTCTGTAAGGGAACAACTGGTTACTATCTGCACCGCCAAGCAAATGGAGGCGCAGATAATCAAGGGCCGATTGGAAAGCGAAGGCATCCCAGCCCTTCTAAGCTACGAAAGTGCTGGCTTAGTTTATGGACTTACTATTGATGGTTTAGGCGAGGTAGAGATAAAGGTGCCAGAGCACCTGGCTAAAGAAGCTAAGGAGATTTTAGGAGTTTAAGCCATGACTTCAAGGTTAGAACGCATAACTCAGCAACGGTTGGACAGTCTGAAAAGAATCCGAGCTCGAGGGGTGAACCCTTATCCTCATTCTTATCGTCCCAGCCATACTGTTAAACAAGCAATAGCTCTCTTCGAACAACAAGGGGAGGGGTTGCAGGCTATGTCCCTCGCCGGCCGTGTTATGGCCAGGCGTTCCATGGGTAAGATAACTTTTCTTGATATCCGCGATGGCTCAGGGAAGATACAACTTTGTTTTCGCCATAATCTTCTGGGTAGGGAGAAATATGAATTTCTTCGGGAAGTTGATATTGGCGACATTATAGGGGTGAAAGGTAAGCTTTTCCTAACAAAAACAGGCGAGCTTACACTTGAGGTATCTAATTTCACTACGTTATGTAAATCCCTTCGCCCCTTGCCGGAGAAGTGGCATAGGTTAGCTGACGTAGAAAAGAGATACCGACAGAGGTATCTTGACCTTATTTCTAATGAAGATGCCAGAACTATTTTTACGCTACGTAGCAGGATTATCGCTGCAATAAGAAATTTTTTAAATAACCAAGGCTT
>DAOUTC010000088.1 GCA_030626915.1 Dehalococcoidia bacterium | reverse complement strand
GTGGGAATTAAAGTAGCGGGTAGTAAGTAGCGGGTAGCGGGTAGAAGGTAGTAATTACACGCTAGCAACTGCACGCTAGACGCTAAGACAATGAAGCTCAGACCATATCAGCGGGAATTAGCCAGGGCAGTTGTAGATAGCGTTCGTAATAACAAAGGCTTGACTTTCTCTGTGGAGATAGCCAGGCAGGGTGGCAAGAATGAGCTATCAGCTCACCTGGAAGTTTTGTTACTAACGCTCTATATGGCTCAGGGTGGTAATCTGATTAAGTGCTCTCCCACCTTCAAACCTCAGACCATCATCTCCATGCAGCGCCTGAAGGAAAGGCTGGATGATTTTGGTTTTGATGGCATTTACCATACTGAGATGGGTTACATCATCGCCCTGGGGAATGCCAGGGCGATATTCCTATCTGCAGAGGAGTCCTCTTCAGTGGTAGGGCACACCGCCGATATCCTTTTGGAGATAGATGAAGCGCAGGATGTCAGCAAGGAGAAATATACCAAAGAATTTCGCCCCATGGGGAGCTCAACCAATGTCACCACAGTTCATTACGGAACAACCTGGGACGATAGCACCTTGCTGGAGGAGATAAAGCAGACTAATCTTGAATTGGAGAGAAAGGACGGCATAAAGAGACATTTAAGATATGACTGGCAGCAGGTAGCCAAATACAATGATGCCTATAGAAAATATGTTGAGGGGGAGAAAGTCAGGTTGGGAGAAGACCACCCCTTATTCAGGACTCAATATGCCTTACTACCCATCAGTGGTGGAGGAGGTTTCTTATCCCGGCAGCAAATAGTTTTAATGCAGGGAACACACCAAAGGTTATCCTACCCTGAGGATAGTAAAGTCTATATCGCTGGCATTGATTTAGCAGGAGAGAGGGAGGAAGAAATGTCATTGCGAGCGAAGCGAAGCAATCTCATATCATCACGGGATTGCTTCGTCGCTAGCACTCCTCGCAATGACGGGAGGAGTCAAGATTCCACTGTTATTACCATAGCCCAAATAGAGGCCATGCAACGTGCGTATCTTAAGGTAGCAGAACCGACCTTAAAAGTAGTGGAGCACTACCAGTGGACGGGGATTCCGCATAGCCAGCTTTACCCTCAGATAGTGGATATCCTTAGGAAGTGGAATTGCCAGAAGGTCCTGGTGGACGCCACAGGCATTGGCCAGCCAGTGGCCAGCTTTTTGAGAAAAGAGCTCGGGTCCCGAGTAGTTCCTTTCACCTTCACCCAGAAGAGCAAGTCTGATATGGGCTTCGAGCTATTGTCATTTGTTAATAGCGGCAGGCTAAAGCTCTACAAGCAGGATGGCTCGCAAGAGTATAAAGAGCTCATGTTTCAGCTCGAGAGAGCCAAGGCTCAATACCGGCCCAATCAGACAATGAATTTCTACGTCCACCCTTCAGAGGGGCATGATGACTTTCTAATGAGCCTGGCCCTGCTTATTATTGGTGTCAGAGACTTCAAGCCACGTCAAGCCAAAGGCTTTCAGGTCCCGTAGCAACCTCTCCTGTCATTCTGAGCCCTAGGGGCCAAGAATCTCTCATAGACCCTTCGCGGAGTTTATCCTGAGTGAGATTCTTCGGTCGTTTCACTCCCTCAGAATGACACAAAGCAAAGAACTCTGGATGACAGGAAGCGAAGGGCTCAGGGTGACAAAATGAACAACCTAAGGCTTGCTTATCACAAGGTAGGCAATTCCCTGCCCAGTTCGGATAACGTCTGGATTCTCTTGTGTGTTTCCTCTATCTGTTCTTTATGTTCGTGTCCGTACTGGACAGCTTTCTCATAAAGCTCTTTTATCTTAGGCACAAAAGAAAGCTGGGATAATATCAAGGTAACATCAATAAAATGCTTTTCCCCCGGGAAATCACCGCCTCTGATTAAAGCATCGGGCGCTATCTCTTTGATATAATCGCTAACGCTCTTGACCATATCCATATTCATCTCTTTGGCCGGGCCAGCTATGATATACACAGCTCTGGCGGCATCCTTAGGGCTACAGGTAATAGAGAGGTCAGATATGGTAGCATCCAAAGCTTGTGACCCCCTGAAGCTTTCTACAGCTTTCTCACGGAAGTTTTTCTTTCTTATCTCCCAGGGAAAGCGGAATGCCGGAAGTGGAGTCCTGCCCACACCAATAGTTGTCCAGCCTTCTAATGTGGCAATCAAGTCCCCGGCATCTATTGTCCTGGCACCTACATATTTATGCTTAGTTACTTCTCCAGCGCACAGCAGGTCGTAGAAAGGCTCGGCGATCTGCCGATTTATCTTTTCTATGTTGTTAATTAAGCTGGCATCCTTTCTAACATACCTCTGGTTATCGACCAGGAAAATGGCGTCTGCTATGTCATAGATGGATTTGAGGCAGGTAGCCGTGTTATATACGGCCCTGGACTCACTACTAATTTCATGTTCAAAGGGCAGGGCAACAAGGGCGTAAATTGGCTTGCTGAGGTACCTATCCTTAATCATCTGAGCCAGCACAGGCAAGGCTCCTGAGCCAGTGCCCCCAGCGGCGCCTGCAATGAGCAGAAAGGCATGTGTCTCATAAAATCTTGGCTCTGCTTTTATAGCATCCATTACCTTGTCGCCATCTTCTCTAGCTAATTGTGCTCCCAGTTCATTTATCTTGCCTACTCCATGCCCCAGTGTCTGCCGCAAGCCGATAAGTATGCGGTGCATGTAATCTTTTTCGATAAATCTTAGTCCGGTTAAATCTGCCTGGTCGGTGTTTACAGCCACGATATCAGGAGCTATAGTGGCCTTACGCTCAGTCTGTGCCTTGAGATTAAGCCTGGAGAAATGGTCGGCAATACGACAACCACATTGTCCTAGTCCAATAACTGTTAGTTTCATTTTTTAATCCTCCCTCCTTAATTTATTTTACATGAGTTCTCTTGTCATTGCGAACGAAGTGAAGCAATCTAGGTGGCAGGGCATTCTTTGAGATTGCTTCGTCACTGTCGCTCCTTGCAATGACAAGGAAGTGTCCATCTCTCTAAAGTTTTTATCTTCATTCATAACCCGCCCTCCTTCTGAAGGCAAAGAGGTAAACCAGAACACCAATGAGCACTGCTATTAGAGCAGCAATAGCAATAAGTGCCCAAAAGGGCAAGATTCCAGACTTAAAGGAATAGGGAACACTCGGATTACCTTCGTTCTGCGCATTATCTACAGCTTTCACCCTCCAATAATAGCTACCATAGGGCAGAGCACTATCCTGGGGTAAGGTATAACTAACCGTATTTAGCTCAGTGTTAATGGTTAAGTCCACCTCGGTCAAGCTCCGGGAAAATGATATAGCTTCGGTGGTGAACTCTTCGTTGTTGGCTATTTCCAAAACATAGTGGCTAATTCCGCTGGGTTCATCCGCCTCACTTATCGCTCTCCACTCAAATGTAGGGGTAAATTTCCTACCTACAAAGCCAACCCTTTCTCCAGTGGCTGGTGAGGTGAGCAAAGGTGTGGGTGGTGCAGTTGATTCCATAGTGAATTCGGCGCTAAGTGTAGCGGAGTCATAAGTAGCCTTTATCGTCTGCTTCCCATGCATTCCTTTAGCTGCAAAACTGATGCCTGGCAAGCTGCCCTTGCTATCGGTGGTTTTGCTGCCCTGGGTCACCTCATCGTAAGTGATGGTTACTGGTTTATCCTTGGGAAAGCCGCTGCCCCTGACGGTCAGAGTAGTGCCCACATGTCCTTCAGTAGGAGATAACACCAAGTCTGGCACTACGGTGAAATCCTTATCTGCGATATACTTGGCATCGGTCTTGTAGCCAGAGGCATCTATTTCGTGTTTCCCTTTAACACTTTGTGGCACCTCAAAAGTGACCTCCCAGGTGCCATCTTCAGTGGCTTTGCTAACCTCGGCGACCACAACGTCGTCGTAAGTTACCTTAATATTTTTCTCATCCTCCTCAAATCCGCTGCCTGTCACTGTGATAGTATCGCCTGGGGAGCCTTCCACAATATCCAAGCTTATGCCTGGTGAAACTTCAAATTCTACTCCCTTGATTTTATCGTCCTTAATATCGTCGGACCTATCGCCCACGGCGTATATCCAGTGGTCTCCTTTCTTGGAAGGGGGGACATCAAAGGTAACCTTGTCTTTCCATGTTCCGTGGTGGTCTATGTCATCATCTATTTCGATGTCTTGGCTGGCTACTACCACATAGTAATCGTCATCATCGTAATGGGTGGTACCGGGGTCTTCCAGGTAAAACCTTATCTCAATCTCCGACTCACGCCTATCCCATCCATAGCCTGTTACCTTAACCTCGGTTCCAGCAGGCCCTTCTTCCTCATCTATTTCTATTGAGGGATGAACGGTGAAATGTAAGGAAGCGACAACATCATCGGGGTCGTCATCATCGCAGATTAAGATGTCGTGTTCCATAGCGTAACTTTCCGGTATCTCTAAATCGTAGTCAAAGTAGTAGCCGGTGTGTACCGCCGCCTCATATATTTTGTAGTCATAGCCTACCCTCTTATAATACCAATCCTCTTCATCTTCGCCATATAGCTCGTAGTAGATGTAAATATAGCTGCCATGAATCTTATCCCACGAACCATATATTCTTACCTCATCCCCCACATAGCCCTTGCCTTTTGCAATGCTGCCGCCTGAAAGGCTGAAGCCTGGGTCGGCTTGAACTGGAGTTGCCATCATGGGAATAACCATAAGGCAGATAGCTAGAGCGATAACCAGTCGAGATAATAACTTCATTTAATAACCCTCCTTAATTCCGTTGTCATTGCGAGTCCTTTCCTCTATGTCCTTGCGAGCCGAAGGTGTGGCAATCCCAAGCCCTTCCGTGAGATTGCTTCGGCACTTTGTGCCTCGCAATGACAGAAGGGGAAAAACCTCCTCGCAATGACATGTTACTATTATAAACGAAAACACCACCAAAAAGTAAATGGCAAAGAAAAAAATCGCTTAATATAAAAGTCATTGTAGCAGTTTAATACTTTGCTGGCAAGCAATTGTAGGTTGATTGAACATTTGGTAATGCTAAGGTCGGGGACAAGCCCCGACCCTACGAGATTGCTTCGGGGCTATACGCCCCTCGCAATGACATGGGAAACGGACGGGGTTCTTTGTCGTTGCGAGCCCTTCGCTTCCTGTCATTGCGAACGAAGTGAAGCAATCTCGTAGCGCTCAGGACAGGCTCCGTGTGGCAATCTCACTTCGTAATGGCGGGGTTCATCCCCGCCTCAGGAGGGGGACAAGACAAGCGACCTGTTGATTGAATCGCTCCACTGTGCTAAATTATATGTCCCGCCCCTGTAGCTCAGAGGATAGAGCGCTGGCCTCCGGAGCCAGGTGCAAGGGTTCGAGTCCCTTCAGGGGTAGATTTAGAAAGAATG
>DAOUTC010000014.1 GCA_030626915.1 Dehalococcoidia bacterium | reverse complement strand
CTGCTTCTTAGTGCCGTTGATGAGCCATGCCACTGTGGCAATGAGGATTACAGAAACGATGATGGTGGTGATTAAGCCCGTTTTGCCCAAGCCCCAAAACTTCTGGGGGGTAGCTACATAAGCTACAAGGCTCGTTTCTATCCAGCCTGGCAACGTAATCATCATCTAATTTACCCCCTTAGCATCAACCTGTAGCAGGAGATGAGATTGCCACGCTCCGCTCGCAATGACAAAAGGGAAGAGTGTCGTTCACCCTCACCTTAATCCTCTCCCGTCAAGGGAGAGGAAATTCAGCCCAATAACAAGGGTTTCATTTCTTCTCCGGCTTAGCCAGTACCTCGTCAATCAGACCATATTCCATCGCTTGCTGGGGGTCGAGATAAAAGTCTCTATCAGTATCGTGGGCAATCTTCTCCACACTCTGACCGGTATGTTTAGCAATGATATTGCGGATTCTTTCTTGCATGCGCATAATTTCCCTGGCAGCAATTTCAATATCGGCAGCTTGGCCTTGAGCACCACCAACCGCCTGGTGAAGATGTATGGTGGAGTTAGGCAGGGCATACCTCTTGCCTTTGGTGCCGGCACAAAGAAGCAAAGTGCCCATGCTGGCTGCCAGACCAACGCAAATAGTGGAAACAGGACACCGAAGAAGCTGCATGGTATCGTAGATAGCCAATCCAGCGCTAATCACACCGCCAGGGCAATGGATGTAAAGGCTTATATCCTTGTCCGGGTCTTCCCTTTCCAGATAAAGGAGCTGGGCAATAATGAGGTTAGCTATTTGGTCGTTTATAGGTGTGCCCAGGAAAACAATTCTCTCCCTCAGTAAAAGGGAATATATGTCAAAGACACGCTCACCGCGAGCACCAGCCTCAGTTACCGTGGGAATTATCACTTGAGATACTATGTCCATCATACCTCCTTCGCTTTTACTATTTATCAACCTCACCCCCTTTATCACCCTCTCCTTATTCCTCTCCCTTCAAGGGAGAGGTTAGGTGAGGGTTTCCGCTCGCTATCAGCACCAGCCGGTTTATGGTCTTCTCAGTGCGTAGAGACTCAGCAATTGACTTTCTAACCTGAGGCAAGGCAAGAAACTTCTGCATTTTCTCCTTATCCTCAGCCTTGTTTATAATTTCCTCCACCTTATTATCTACTTCTAAGGCGGTAATTTCAATTTTTTCTTCCTCAGCCACTTTATCCACAACCAGGGTATTAGCAATTCGCTTCTTAGCTATAGGACGCAATTCCTGTCTGAGTTCTTCCTCTGTCTTATTGACTCTTTTCAGATAATCTTCCACCTCACGGTAGCCAAAACGCTGTGCTTCATCCTTAAGAAGGCTGTCAATTTCCCTATCTTCTAAAACAGGGGGATAGTCCACCTGACTGAGTTCCACCACAGCATCTATAGCTTTTCGTCTTAGCTCCAGACGGCTTTTCTCTTCAGCCTTAGTTCTCAAATAAGCCGCTGCCTTTTCCCTCAGTTGAGCTAAATCAGCATAATTACAGCTCTGCGCAAATTCGTCATCTAACTGAGGTAATTGTTTCTCCTTTATCTCAGTAACCATGATTTTGAAAGAGCATTCCTGGCCGCAAAATTCTTTAATACTATAATCATCGGGGACCTTCATACTGAAAATTTTCTTCTCGTTTTTCTTCACATCCAGCAAATTTGAGGCAAATCCAGGTAAGGGGAAAGTTGAATTGCTATCCACCTCATATAACAAATCTTTATGGTTTAGAAATGGCTTGCCTTCCACACTGGCTTCAACGTTGATGGTGACGAAATCACCAGGCTGAACAGGACGCTCCACAGGTAGTAATACTGCCTGCTGCTGCCGAAGCTCTTCAATAGCTGCCTCAATTTCCTTATCACCAACTTCTATAGGCTCAGGTTTTAGCTCTATATGGTGATAATCGCCAAGCTTAACTTCGGGCTTAAGAGGCACAATGGCTTTGAAAACTAAGGGCTCATTTTGAATAAGCTCTATTTGTGGTGCAGCAATAGCTTCAATCTGCTGCGAGGCAATTGCCTGCTCATAAAGCTGTGGTATCAGATGCTCCAGTGCTTCCTTTAGCAAAGCATCTTTGCCTACATACTGCTCTAAAATAGCTCGTGGCGCCTTTCCTTTACGGAAGCCAGAGATAGAGACTTTGCTCACCAGGTGGTGGTAAGCTTCATCTAAAGATTTTTCCAGTTCACCAGCTTCGGCCTCTATATTAAGCCACACCTGGCAATTTTCCATCTTTTCACTGCTTATTTTCATATTTCACACCTCAAAGTTTGTTCCACAACTTTATGCCATTCCAGCGTTAATTGTAGTGGCGGAGTTCATCTCCGCCTTGGTCGGGGACAAGCCCCGACCCTACGAGCCCTGCGCTCATACCTTGTCACCCTGAGCGAAGCGAAGGGTCTAAAAAGAATGTTAGAGATTCCTCGCGGAGTTTAACCTGCGCGAGATTCTTCGCTCGCTTCACTCCCTCAGAATGACAGCAAGGCAAACAGTTACCCTTCATTTTTCGCCTCTGTGGGCTAAGAGCCGGTGATTATCTCGTGCTTTAACTTAAGATTTAGCTCATCAAGCTGATTCTTATCCACATACGAAGGAGTATCGAACATCAGGTCAACAGCATTTTGATTTTTAGGAAAGGCGATAACTTCCCTTATACTCTGCTCTCCAGCCAGCAGCATCACCAGGCGGTCCAGACCGATAGCGATACCACCGTGCGGCGGTGCTCCATATTCCAAGGCCCTGAGGAAATGTCCAAAACGGTGTTTCATTTCTTCTTTACTGTAACCAAGGAGTTTAAATATTTTCTCCTGGAGCTGACGCTGGTGAATTCTGATGCTGCCGCTGCCAAGCTCACAGCCATTGCACACCAAATCATAGTGCCGGGCGTAGACTTTGCCTGGCTCTGTATCCAGCAGTGGTATATCTTCCCGTCGAGGAGCAGTAAAAGGATGATGCATGGACTCCCAGCGATTTGTGGTTTGGCTCCATTCCAGTAGGGGAAAATCAACTACGAAGGCAAAAGCCAGCAAATCAGCCTCAGCTAAATTAAGACGCCTTGCCATTTCACGACGTAGCTCATCAAGTGTTTTATTAACTATCTCCGACTTATCGGCCACAAGGAGCAAAAGGTCGCCGGGCTTGGCCTTGAACCTGCTAGCTATATCCTTCAACTGGGCTGGAGTCAAATGTTTGGCAGCGGCTGACTTAACCCCATCTAGCGCTATGGCAATTAAACCTTCAGCCCCACAACTTTTAGCCAGATTGAGCAGCTCATCCAGTTGATGGCGCTGCAGCCCAGCATAGCCTGGAACACATATACCCTTTACCTTTCCCCCCGTGGCAATAGCAGAGCGGAAAACTGCAAAGTCAGTCTGAGCAGCAATGTCAGAGATGTCTTTAAGCTCCAGGTCAAACCTCACATCTGGTTTATCCGTGCCATAGCGTTCCATTGCTTCCCTATAGGAGAAGCGTGGGAAGGGCTTTAATACCTTCATGGCTGGCTTAACCGTTTCCACCAGCGAGGTAAGAAGTTCCTCCATAAGTTGCAATATGTCACCTTCCTCTACAAAGCTCTCTTCTAAATCTAGCTGGGTGAACTCAGGCTGGCGGTCAGCCCTCGAGTCTTCGTCTCGAAAGCATTTGGCTATCTGAAAATACTTTTCCAAACCAGCCACCATAAGTAGTTGTTTGAGTTGCTGTGGAGATTGTGGCAGGGCATAAAATTTTCCCGGGTTGAGCCGACTGGGCACGAGGTAATCCCGAGCTCCCTCTGGAGTGCTCTTAATCAAAATAGGCGTTTCTACCTCAATAAAGCCCCTGGCATCCAGGAAATCCCGCATGAACTTTACTATCCTGTGACGCAGGATAATGTTATCCCTCATCCTAGGCCTTCTTAAATACAAGTAACGATTTTCCAGGCAAAGGCTTTCCTCCACCTCCACATCCTCATTTATATAAAAGGGGGGTGTTTCTGATGGATTAAATATGACTGCTTTTTGAGCTATGACCTCAATCCCCCCGGTGACCAATTTAGGGTTCTCTGTACCTTTGGGACGGGAAACAACTTCTCCCTCAACCTGAACTACATATTCATTGCGGAGCGAGCTAGCTACCTGATATGCCTGTGGTGATATTTGCGGATTGAGCACTACCTGGACTATGCCACTGCTATCTCGCAGGTCAATGAATGCCATACCACCGTGGTCGCGACGCCGATGCACCCAGCCAGCCAAAATTACCTTCTGGCCCGCATGTTTTTCCCTTAGTTCAGCACAACTATGGCTCTTGAGCAAAATAGCCTCCTTTTACCTGTGTGGCGATTATAGCCTATGAGAGGCTTTCATTCAATTATAGTATTGCCAGTGCCCCGTAGGGTCGGGGCTTGTCCCCCACCGAGGCGGAGATGAACTCCGCCACTACATTTAGCTTGCTGTCGTTGTGACTCGAAGAACAGCCACTCGCAGTGACATCGTAGTCATAATAGCTCCTGAAGAACACTTAACACTTCCTGCCGGGACACATCGCTACGAATTGTCGTTTGCCCTATATCTGTCAAAAGCACCCAACGAATTGCCTTCGCTCTAGTCTTCTTGTCCAGCTCCATAGCTCTCACTACCTCAGAGATTGCTTCGCGGAGTTTATCCTGAGCGAGATTCTTCGGTCGCTTCTCTCCCTCAGAATGACAAGGAACAGAGGGCTCAGAGTGATAAGGGGCGAAGGGCCGGCAATGCTATTCCTTCAGCCAATATGGTGCTTATGCGCGGCTTTTCTCACCTCCCAGATATCCCCTCTATGACCGAGATTTACAAGTTAAAACCTGCTGCTATTGCTGTATATCCTATGTATTGCGGCTTGGCCAGGCTAGTAGGAATGCGAATACTGCCAGCAGGCAACAATATAACGGACCAGCTTGAAAACTTGCATCGCTACTATAAAGATTATGATTTCTTCTTTATCCACTTTAAAAGGACTGATTCCAAAGGAGAGGATGGCAACTTCAAGGCTAAAGTTCAAGCTATTGAGGAAGTTGATAATGCTCTTCCTAACCTGCTCAACTTAAATCCTGATGTCCTCATTATTACTGGAGACCATTCCACTCCAGCAACCTTAGCCATGCATAGCTGGCATCCGGTCCCTTTCATGCTGAGGTCCAAATGGTGTTTTCCTGATAGAGTAAGCGAGTTTTCAGAACGAGCTTGTCTTCAAGGTGGGTTGGGACGCTTTCCCGCTATAGAGATTATGCCTCTAGCTATGGCTAACGCTTTAAAACTGGATAAGTTTGGTGCCTAGCAAAGCTAAATAAAAGATTAAAATGCAAAAGGCAAAGATGCAAAGCAAAAGTCAAAAGTTTTTAAGTTTTGACCTGTAATTTTGATTTTTTATCTTTGAGATTTGATTTCAACCAAGCCTTCCTGTTCTAATGTTTCCATGAGGCGAGCAGCTCGGGGATAGCCAACACGAAGTCGCCGTTGCAAGAAAGAGGTAGATACATGCCTATGCTCTCGTGCTAAACGCTTTGCCTCCTCCAATAGAGGGTCGGGAGCTGAAGCTATCTTCTGACTTAGAGTGATAGGTACAGCTACTTCGTCAAAGTTAACATAACTCACCTTTGGTTCACGCTGGTTCCCCCAGAAATATACCAATCTCTCGATTTCAGCATCGGAAATAAAGCTCCCTTGGAGGCGCTTTGGCCTACTAGCTTCACTAGGCATATAGAGCATATCACCCCTACCCAGCAACTTCTCAGCACCAACCATATCCAGGATAGTACGCGAATCTACTTGAGAGGTAACTGCAAAGCTAAGGCGGGTAGGGAAATTAGCTTTAATAAGCCCTGTAACTACATCTACTGAAGGCCGTTGAGTAGCTACAATAAGATGAATACCGGTAGCTCGAGCTAGCTGAGCTAAGCGACAAAGGGCATGCTCTACCTCGTCAAAGGCTGCCATCATCAAGTCGGCCAGTTCATCAATGGCCAGCACCAAGTAAGGTAATCCCTCGCCAGGTGAGCGGTCTTTGTTATAACCCTCGATATTGCGTACTCCTGCCTGAGCAAAGAGGCGATATCTATTGTCCATCTCCTGATTAAGCCACCTCAGCGCCTTTATAGCTCTATCAGTATCCACAACTACAGGAGCAACCAAATGAGGTATTCCGTTAAAGACCACCAGTTCTACTCTCTTTGGGTCAACCAGGATGAATCGCACATCATCAGGGCTGTTATGCAAAAGTAAACAACAAACAACAGAATTAAGACAAACAGTTTTGCCGCTGCCTGTAGCTCCAGCAATGAGCAAATGAGGCATTCTGGCTAGATCTGCTGCCACTGCCTCACCACCAGCACCCTTGCCCAAGCCAATAGCTAGTCTCGACCTGGCCTTAATCTTCTGGAAGGCAGCGGTCTCCACCACACTGCGAAGAGCAACTGAGCCAAACACTATGTTAGGAACCTCGATGCCCACCATTGATTTTCCCGGCACGGGAGCCTCGATTCTAATGCTGGGAGCAGCTAAGGCTAAAGCCAGGTCATTAGCTAAAGAAGTAATGCGGTCTACTCTAACCCTGGTCCTCGATATCTCCTCCAATCTCGTTTGGCCTTTCTCCTTGATTTCCTTGTATTTCCGATCCCAGCCAGGCTCGACACCAAACTGTGTCACAGTAGGACCCATGTTTATTTGCACCACTTTAGTTTCTACACCGTAGCTAGTTAAAGCTTCCTCAATCAAGCGAGCCCGTTTGTTAATATCATCTCTGTTCAGCTCCACCTCACTAGGTTTATCTAAGATATCAATAGGCGGAAGCTGCCATCCACTGGGAGTGACAATCGGCTCACGGCGAGATTGCCACGCTGCCGGCTCGTAGCTAACAGGGGAAGGAGAGACTACAGCAGGTTTGGCCACCATCTCCGTAACGCTAGGGCGCTCTCCAGGGGAGATAGCTTTGGGTGGGGCAGGTTGAGGAGAAATAACTTTGGGGCGAGGTTTAGAAATTTTGACCAGCAATCCCCAACCACCTCTAACAGCCCCTGTCACCACACGCCAAGTCTGCCTCGGAGCGATAAAAAGGACGCCAAGAAGGACAAGCCCTCCTACTCGAATACCTCCTATAATATCAGGAACCCCGGCTATTCTCTGGCCAAATCTACCCCCCAATGTAACCCTGCTCAGAATGCCTTTTTCAGGAGAGAAAAAGGAAAGCGCTCCCCACACAGCTAAAGCCAAGATAACCCCTCCCATAAACCAGTTCCATCGCCTTACTGAGGCAGAGAAGTGTCCTCCCCATATCACCCAGATTGCTACACCTACCGCAGCGACTATCATGGCTAATCCCAGGCCAAATAAGGTAAGCGCACCTTCCCATACTGCAGTAGCCTGAGAAACTAGACCAAGCCTAGAATTGAAGTAATACAGCAAGCCTATGATGATGATAATTAATGTGGCCCTTCGTAAAAATGGCCCCCTCTTTGCTTGGCTTTTGACTCTCTTTCGCTTTGACCTAAATGCGGTTTTCCGTTTTGCCATTATTGCTAAATCCTAAACAAATTTATTTAGAGTTTCGTAATTAGTGCTTGGTATTTTCTCCATCGAGGGCTTCCCCACCTCCATAATTACGGGAATGATAATGGGACGACGATGAGTCTCCTTATAAAAGAATGCCTTCAAAGAATCCCTTATTTTGGTCTCAAGATTACTTCGTTCCCTTGTAGCTAATGTTCCTCGCCTAAATAAGTTCTTCCTATCGTGATTCAGAGCAGCTATCACCACGTCCTGGCTCTTCTCTATTAAAACTCCGCTCTCCCAGGCATCGATAAAACCCCGTGTTATGATGCGCGGCCTTCCTATCAATCCGCCTTTTTGGGCATCAACGACCAGGTTCACCATTACCACTCCATCTCGTGAAAGCAGCTTGCGGTCACGAAGTACCGCACTATCTATTTCACCGGTTACCAAACCATTTACATAAACATTACCTATGGGAACTTTACCAGAGACTTTTCCACTTTCCTGTCCCAGTTCAAGTATATCTCCATCCTCAAGAACAAAAGTATTATCTCCTGGCATGCCCAGGCTCTGGGCTAACTTGGCATGCAAGCTCAAATGGCGATACTCACCATGAATGGGCACAAGGAATTTAGGCTTAACCAAATTAAGTAAAAGCTTTAACTCTTCCTGGCTGCCATGTCCATGAACATGAACTTGAGACAATTTCGCATAAATTACATTAGCACCTTGTCGAAACAGGCTATCTATAGTTTTATTAACCAGCGCCTCATTGCCAGGGATAGAAGTGGCTGACATTACCACCGTGTCACCAGGAACAATTTGGACCTGGCTATGGCTCCGATTAGCCATACGTACTAAGGCAGAGGTAGGTTCACCTTGACTTCCCGTAGTCAAAATAACTACTTGATTATGAGGCAAATGTTTAAGTTCATCAAAACAGCAAAGGATGCCAGAAGGAATAGCAAGATAACCCGTTTCCACTGCCAAGGGTACTATTTCTTCCATGCTGCGGCCGGTGATAAATACACGACGATTATGCTTGGCAGCAACATCAACAACTTGCTGAATCCTGGAGATAAGAGAGGAAAATGTAGTTATGATTACCCTCCCTGAAGCTCCCAGCATAATATGGTCCAGGGCTTCACTGACCACCTGCTCAGAAGGAGTATACCCGGGAAGCTCAACATAAGTGGAGTCAGAAAGGAGAAGTAAAACCCCCTTTGCACCTAGCCGAGCCAATTGGCTAAGGTCAGCCGGTTCACCAATCACAGGGGTATAATCAAGCTTAAAGTCACCACTATGAACCACAATGCCTATCGGGGTACGAATGATTAGCCCCATAGTATCAGGGATGCTATGACAAACAGGGAAAAACTCTATGGTAAAATTGCCCAGTGTAACCTTACTGCCAGCGTGAACTACATTTATCTTTGTCCTAGTTTTAGCCCTCCGTTGTTTAAGTTCAGCAAGAATTAATCTTCCAGTGAGCTTAGTAGCATAAATAGGAAGAGCAAGCTGAGGTAGAATGTAAGGCAAAGCACCAATATGGTCCTCATGCCCATGAGTAATGACGATGCCTCTTAGATTCTGCTGTCTTTGTAAAAGATAACTGATGTCCGGGATAAGTAAATCAACCCCTAGCATTTCTTCACTAGGAAACATGAGCCCGGCATCAATGACAATAATGTCGTCAGCATACTCCAAGGCCAGCATGTTCTTGCCGATCTCGCCTAGCCCCCCCAGGGGGATTACCTTCAGTTTTTGTGTTGACATAGTTTTAGTCTAAAATAAACCTAATTGCTGAGCTTCGACAGGAGCCTCAGTTATCTTTCCAGCTTGGGCCAATATTTCTGGAATCCTGAGCATATCAGCTTCAATAATCTGGCGTAGGCTGCCCTGGTGAAGAGCAGCGGCCGGATGATACATGGGGTAATAAATAATATCGCCTTCTTTTCGTGCCTTTCCGTGAATCTTACTTATACTTTCGTTAGGAAAATACCTGGCTAGAGAATAACGACCTAAAGTAATAACCATTCTGGGGTGGATTATTTCTATCTGGTGCTCCAGCCACTTGCGACAAGCTTGTATTTCAGCCGGTAAGGGGTCACGATTCTCCGGAGGGCGACATTTAATTACATTAGCAATATAAACTTGCTCCCGGGATAAGCCAATTGAAACCAATAACTGCTCCAGAAATGCTCCCGCTGCTCCCACAAAAGGACGCCCCTGCTGGTCTTCATGCCATCCTGGCGCTTCGCCGATAAAAAGTAGTTCGGCATCCTCAGGACCTTCACCAGGCACCACCTTGGTGCGATACTTAGCCAGTTCACAATCTTGGCAATTTGCCATCTCCTGGTAAAGCTCAGTCAAAGCTGACATCTAATCTGATAATAACACGCCTAGCTTTGGGGGTCAATTTGCACTATATTATTCCTCTTCGTCTTCATCCTGCTCCCAAATAGGTTCAGTGAAGCGGTCAATAAATTCAGCCGTAGCTCGCTTGGCTATCATCTCCATCTCCTCATCTGCCTGCTTGGCCAAATTGCTGAGTTCAGTTAAGTCAATCTCAATTCCCAACATTTTGGTTAGCACCCTGAGCACAGCCAGGGAGGCTTTAGGATTTGCTACCTGAGTGCCGTACGTCGGCACTTCGCCCAGTAAGCAAATGCCTTCAATGTCTCGTTCCTTAGCTATCCCCAATATCAACCCATTCAACCCTGCAATGCGAAGGTCACCTCTAAGAATGACATTGTATTTATTTAGCTCATCAATTAACTTTCGTTTTGTGGCTACTCCCCAAACTTTTGATTCCTCACTATGATGAATCCTGGTTACAGCAGCAGCACAACTATATACCCTCCTTACCTTAAGCTTCTGGGCTACATCCAAAACACAATTAACCAGCTCATATCCCTTGGAACCAGGTTGCTCCTCACCAATAAATAACACCAGACCCTTGCCAGTCTTACTATTCTGCCAATAGTAAATCTTGCTCTCGGGAAAACGAGGACTTTCAACCACATTGTCTTCTACCATGACACCCACTGGCTCAAAGAAATTGACCGGCTCAATTTCCCCTATTTCCACAGCGTTTAGCTTCTCTTTTAAGTACTTTGCCGCTATTAAAGAAACGTCACCAATGCCTGGCCAAGAAGCAAACATGGAACAGCTCTTAGGACGTGGTTGTTTATAAAGCTTATACAGACTGCCTCGCTTTCTGCTCGTAGCTAACATTCCTTCGCCTCCTTTTTATTTCGCCGCCACTGACAAACAAGGACAATATAGTACAGGAGTTCGCAAAATCCCATCAACCCACCTTGCCTCATTCCCTATGCCAAGAGGACGAGCCAAAACTTGATAGATGTTTCCTGAAATCATGGTATCCTTTACACGGCCTACTATTTTCCCGTTTTCTACTTTATATCCTAACAAAACATTGCCGCCAAAATCACCACCCAAGAGATTACCCTGCTCGGCTCCCATAAGTTGCTCCACTACTAAGCCTTCTCTCATATCCTCCACCATGGCTTCAAAGGAAATACCTCCTTCATCTATAACGAGGGAACTTGTGGCTGGTTTAGGAGAACCACTGCCAACCCGCCGGCAATTGCCAGTGCTTCGAGTACCAGCCCGAGCTGCCGTTTGTAAATCGTACAAGAAATTAGACACTACTCCCCCTTCGATAAGCGGTGTGCGTTGACTGGGCATCCCTTCATCATCACAAGGAGAGCTCTCCACGCGGTAAGCTAATGTAGCATCATCCCATAAACTAAGCTTACTGTCAAAAACTTGCTCTCCTAACTTATCTTTCAATGGCGAGGCTCCTTCCAAAACTGTCTTACCATTAAAAGCCAGTGCTATGGGAGTTAAAAAAGTGCTAGCTACTCCGCGAGGGGTAAAAATCACTGGCAGTGGCTTAGTAGACACAGTGGCTTTTCCCTTGGCCAGCTCCAATTGTCTGATCACCCTGTCAGCCATAACTTCAATCTTATCAGGCAAACAACATAAGCTTTCACTGTCACCCACAAAAAGCATGTCTGTATCCTGGATAAGAACACCTTCCAAAACAAGGCCGAAGAAGCTCTTGGCATAACTTGCTTCCCCACCTTGAGAATTGATTATGTGGACTGAGCTTATGCCCTTAGTCACTTCAACATCACAGAGGACATCAGGAGCATATTCCCTGACTTTAGCTATAAGCTGATTGCCATATTCAATCATCTCCTCTACCGTTATCTTTCCCACTTTAGGGTCAAAGACGCTGACTTCGGGGTAACCCTTTAAGGAAGGAAGTGTGAAATTGGCTGGATTTCCAAATTGAGATGTTTCCACAGCCATATCAAGCAAGGTTTCCACCTCATTCCTACCCTCTCCCTCCAGGGAGAGGGATGGGTGAGGGCCACTAGCCGCTGAGAAGCCAACCTTGCCTTCCTTGAAAATTCGTAAGGCAACGCTGGTGTTTTCCTTAGTCTGAACTTGCTTCAGCTTATTAGCCTCGAAATGAACTGGAGTTTCCCCGGAGGAAATCCAAAAAACCTCAGCTTGTTCAGCCACCTTCTGAGCGGAGCGAAGAATCTCCCAAAGATGTTCCATCTTAAATCCTAATTTCTAATATCTAATCTCTAAATCCTAAACAAACCCACAGAATCCAGTAGCCAGAATCCAGAATTCAGTAGACCATCCATTCCTCCTGACTACTGGCTACTGACTCCTTTTCTCATACTATTTAGAATTTCGGATTTCGTGCTTAGGATTTATCGTTATCTGCCTCCAACTACGCAACGGCAAATTCTGATATGCGGGCTGCCGTTAGAAACAGGTAGTGGAGATTGTCCTGCTTTGCCACAGCCTCCACCCTGATTCAACTTCAAGTCATCGCCAATAGCATCTATGTTGCCTAAGGTAACAAAAACATTGCCGCTTAGCACCACTGGGCGTAACAGCTCTGCCAACTTCCCATTTCGAATCATATAAGCTTCTGCAGCGGAAAAAGTGAACATCTCCAAACTAGTCGTTCCGCCATACCAGTCCTTTACATAAATACCCTCTTTGATTTCGCTGAGCATTTCCTCAAAGGACACTGAGCCAGGCTCAATAAAAGTGTTGGCCATCCTTACTATAGGAGGAAAGAGGTAATTAATGGCACGTGCATTCCCCGTAGGCCTCTCCCCCATTTTAGCCGCTGTCTCTCGAGAATGGAGCCTGCCTACCAAAATGCCCTCCTGAATAAGGTAGGTCTTCGATGCTGGCATTCCCTCATCATCATACTTATAGCTCCCTCTCAAATCGGGAATAGTGGCATCATCAACAATGTTGAGGTGCTTGCCACCAAATCTTCGTCCTAAAGCCATGATGTTATGTAACTGCTTATTCTGGTAAACAAAGTCTGACTCCGATAAATGCCCAAAAGCCTCGTGCGCAAAAACTCCGGCTAAAATTGGGTCTAAAATTACGGTATATTCACCTCCTTTTACATGAGGAGCAGAAAGGAGAGCTGCAGCACGCCTGGTTATCTCTCGCACCTGGTCATGCAAACCTTCTATCACGGAAAAATCACCCTTACTCCCCAAACTCAATCCAGCCTGCTGAACTTCTTTACCCTCCTTGGCTATGGCTGTCAACCTCAAAGTGAGGTCCGGCTTACTTTGCTCTATATAGCTACCTTCGGAATTGGCAAAAATAACTTTACGCCTGGTATCATGATAATCAATCCTGGAGCTTTGAATCTTGCCAGTGCTTAACATAATATCATTATATTCGTCAAGAAGCTCTTTCTTTATTGCCAGTGACACTGAGGCTGAGTTTCTCCTCTCCCTTGATGGGAGAGGATTAAGAGCCTGTCCTGAGTTTACCGAAGGATGAGGGTGAAATTGAGTCACTGTATCTACCACAGGCTCCACCGCGGGAAGTTCAAATTCTTCCCTACCAGCCAATCTGGCCTCATCTACTGCTAGAGCTACCTTTTCCTGTAGTTTGTCAAGGTGGCTAAAACTAACAAACCCCCAACCACCCCTGACTAAAGCTCGAATATTGCCACCGGTGGTACCAGCCCTGTTTACTTCCTCTAACCTGCCACTGCGGTAAATAATGTGGGTACTTTGGCTCTCCTCAAAATGAGCCTCAATATAATCGGCGTTGTGCCCTTTCAAAGTATCAGCAAATTGACAACGCATACTTTTATTGTAGTCCTTGATAGAAATAAAGACAAAAGGCCAGACTGGAAAGCATTTAGCAGCAGCTTATTTCCCTAGCTCCATGACCAGATAGCAAAACCATTCCACAGCACAACAAGGAGCATCCCCAGGCACAAGGGCTTCAACAATCTGCCTACCTAGAGCAATCCAATAAACTCCTCGTAAGTGAGACCGGCATCTTTGATAAGTCCAGAGAGTAGGCCTTTGGGCATATCACGCTCATGGCTCTTTTACCTCAACCCGAACCATCTCCCTTTCTGGCAGGTTGTGCCCATGCTTTTTAAGAGCAGCTAGGCAGCCCTGAATGGCATCAGCGATATTTTTAAGGGCTTCCTCCCTAGTCTGTCCATAGGAGTGGCAGCCTTTGATGGCGGGAGTATAGACATGATACCCACCTTCCTCTTCTGGCTCAAGGACTACCTCAAAGTTGTAAACTGTAACTTTTTCGCCCATTGTTTCCTCCCATGTCAATTATAGCACCATCAAGTATCAGCAAGTTGTTCGCACCTATCTTTATTGTAGACCTTGATAGAAATAAAGACAAAAGGCCAGTCTGGAGAGCATTTAGCAGCAGCTTATTTCCCTAGCTCCATGACCAGATAGCAAAACCATTCCACAATACAATGAGGAGCACCCCAAGGCACAACGGCTTCAATAATTTGCCTCGCCTGAATAAAAGCAGGGCTATAACTATTACAGAGGAGACCAGCCCCTTAAGCAGCATGCTGCTGCCAAATCCTGTAGCAGCGACGGGG
>DAOUTC010000034.1 GCA_030626915.1 Dehalococcoidia bacterium | reverse complement strand
CTTCTCTGTTCCTTCTTGTTCAATATCACCATCTCCTTCATGGGTGACATTTTCCCAGAACAATTAGATGGTGACAAAATCATAGAACATCAACACATGAACGAGCAAACTATTGACGACCTTCCCTCTTATACGCTATACTATCGCCTTTTAATAACAAGGTGGTTTTTAAGTAGAGCCATATTTTTAAAGTAAAGGAGGTTTCATTATGCCAGTAAAAAAGAGAGAGCCAGTGCCCAGCGATATCGAAATTGCACAGGAGGCTGAGCTTAGACCCATCACTGAGGTAGCCAATGATGCCGGGATTTTGGATGAGGAGCTTATACCCTATGGAAAGTATATGGCTAAGGTTGATTACGCTAAGGTTTTGAATAGATTAAAGGATAAACCCGATGGCAAAATGATATGTGTCACTGCCATTACCCCTACACCCCTGGGTGAAGGAAAGACGGTAAGCGCCTTTGGCTTAGGTCAGGCCTTAAAGCTAAAAGGTAAGAAAGTTATCAATACTTTTCGTCAGCCATCTAAAGGGCCAACATTTGGCATAAAGGGAGGCGCTGCTGGAGGCGGTTATTCCCAGGCTTTGCCTATGGAAAACATCAACCTCCACTTTACCGGTGATGTCCATGCTGTAGAGACTGCTCATAATCTCTGTGCTGCTGCCATAGATGCCAGCATCCTTCATGGGAAAACTCCCGGCGATACCCACAGGAATCCTCTAAATATCGACCCTTTAAACATTACCTGGACTTATTGTGAGGATTTGGAATGCCGCGCCTTGAGGGATGCCATTATCGGACTGGGCGGCTATGCCAATGGCTACCCTAGATTGGCACATTGGGATATTACCGTAGCTACTGAGACAGCAGCTATTTTTGCCTTGACCACCGGACTTAAAGACTTGAGGGAGAGACTCAAAAGGACTGTCGTGGCCTATACTTATGATAGGAAGCCGGTAACTTGTGAAGACCTTCACGTGGCTGGGGCAATGACTGCCTTGCTGGTGGATGCTCTTAAGCCTAACTTGGTCCAATCCACAGAGGGTCATCCTATGATTTGTCATGGTTTCCCCTTCGCCAATGTAGCCCATGGCAATAGCTCAGTTATAGCTGACCTGGCAGCCCTGAAGTTAGCTGATTATGTCGTCACCGAAAATGGCTTTGGCGTTGACTGTGGCTTTTCCAAGTTTGTTGATGTCAAATGTCGCCAGAGTGGATTAAAGACAGACTGTGCTGTCATTGTCGCCTCTATAAGGGCTCTTAAAGAGCACGGCGGTGCCTTTCTCCTTCGGCCTGGTATGCCTTACGCCAGGGTCAAGGAAGCTGCTGAGACTGAGAACCTTCCTGCAGTGGAGAAAGGTTGCGAGAACCTGGCTCGAAATATCGAAATAGCCAGGATGTATGGCGTACCTGTAGTAGTAAATATTAATAGATTTACTCCTGATACTGATAAAGAGATAGAATTAGTGCGTCAGAAAGCCCTGGAGGCTGGCGCTGACGGTGTGGCTGTTTCCGAATCCTGGGCCAAAGGAGGAGAAGGAACTCTGGAGCTGGCAGACGAGGTACTTAAGGCAGTAGAGAAGCCCCACGAGCTAAAATTCCTCTTCCCTGACGATATTCCTATCAAAGACAAGATAGAGACCATAGCTACCAAAGTATTTGGTGCTGACGGTGTAGATTTTGCTCCCGAAGCACAAAGTAAGTTGAAACTTTACACTGACCTAGGCTTCGGCTGGATGACGGTCAACATGGCTAAGACGCATCTTTCCCTTTCCCACAATCCTCTTTGGAAGGGTGTGCCCAAAAACTACATGCTTCCTGTTCGTGATATCAGGGCTTCAGTAGGTGCTGGATTCTTCTATCCTCTTTGTGGAGCTATGTCAACTATGCCTGGCCTTCCCAGCAGACCTGCTTTTGTTGACGTTGATGTTGACCTGGAGACAGGAAAGATAAAGGGGCTGTTTTAGTAAAGGAAGCCTGCCTGTCATTGCGAGGGTGAGCCGAAGCCCTGACGGAAGCGAAAGAGTCAGCGACGAGGCAATCTCGGAGAGTAGAAGTAGAAAGAGTTGTTTTAAGAAGAAGAGAGACAGAATGGTAGAAATTATCGATGGCAGAAAAATAGCTGCTGCTATCCGTGAGGAGCTAAAACAACGGACAGATAAACTTAAGGAGAAGGGGGTAATCCCGGCCCTCGCAGCAGTTTTAGTGGGAGAAGACCCCGCCTCTTTATCTTACCTGCGTAGCATCGCCAGGGGATGTGAGAAAATAGGCATGCTTATGGAAACAGCTGAGTTGCCTGAGAATATTACTCAAGAGGCACTCGAGAGGAAGATTGAAGGACTTAATAAGAACCCTAAATTCCATGGTATTATTCTTCAACTGCCTTTGCCTAAACATCTCGATACTCTTAAAGCAGAAAGCGCCATATCACCTGATAAAGATATTGACGGGACTAATCCGGTAAATATAGGGAAGTTGCTTCTGGGGGAGGAAACCTTTCTCCCTTCGACTCCTTACGGGGTTCAAGAGCTGCTGGTTCGCAGCGGGCATAGCCCTGAAGGGAAGCACGTGGTTATTTGCGGCCGAAGCAATATTGTAGGGAAACCGCTAATGGGTATTCTGGTGCAAAAGCAAAAGAAGGCTAACGCTACTGTAACTGTCTGCCACACCGGAACCAAAGCCCTCCCTTCAATCACTAGGCAAGCAGATATTTTGGTTGCGGCTATGGGGAAAGCTAAAGCGATTACAGCGGATATGGTAAAAGAAGGCGCTATAGTGATTGATGTGGGGGTAAACCAAATAGAGGATCCAGCCACAGGGAAATTCAAGTTAGTGGGTGATGTTGATTTTGAGGCAGTGAAGGAGAAGGCTGGAGCAATAACCCCGGTGCCAGGCGGCACCGGTCCAGTGACCACAGCAATGCTGATGGCTAATACTATTAAAGCTGCTGAAAGACGCAATACGTAAATGACTAAGATACTTGATGGAAGGAAAATATCAGCTGAAATAAGGGACGAGCTTAAACAAAAGATAAGAAGTCTTAAGGAAAAAGGAACAATCCCTGGACTTGCTGGCATTCTTGTTGGTGAGGATGAAAGTTCAAGTACCTATATTCGGCTTAAAGAAAAGGCAGGTGAAGAGATAGGCATCTACTCGGAGATAGTAAAGTTACCTGAAAATACAACACAGGAGCACTTGCTTAAGGAAATTGATAGACTAAACTTGGATGCTAAAATTCACGGCATTTTCATTCAACTTCCTCTTCCCAAACATATAATTGAAAGTAAAGCTTTGACCTCTATCTCGCCTGACAAGGATGTGGATGGATTTCACCCTATGAATGTAGGCAAAGCTTGGCTAGGTCAAGAGGCATTTCTCCCTGCGACACCCAGTGGTATTTATGAGATACTCATTCGATATGGTTACAATAACTTTAAGGGGAAGAATGTGGTGATTGTGAATGTGGACAACCTGGTGGGGAAGCCGCTAGCCTCTATTTTCGCTCAAGAAGATGTAGGAGCAAATGTGACACTTTGTCATCCCTCCACTCCAAGCTTGTCTGATTATACTCGTCGGGCGGACATATTGGTTGTTTCAGTAAATAAGCCGAAGTTTATTAACGCAGATATGGTTAAGGAAGGCGTGATAGCGATAGATTTTGGTGCTAGCTACATAGAAGACCCTACCTATAAGATGAAAAGGAGATTAGTAGGTGATATAGACTTTGAAGGGGTCAAGGAAAAAGCCGAAGCAATTACACCCGTGCCTGGCGGAGTGGGTCCCATGACGATTACTATGCTCCTGTGCAACACTATTAAAGCAGCAGAGATAATGCACCATATTCAATCATAAAAATGGAAGTATTAGATAACATCCCAATTCATTTGGACCCTGGAGAGGTGCTGAAAGGATTACATCTAGATGAAAAAAGAGGATACTTAAATGCTGTTCAAGAACTGGTTGAGATTGCTAATTCTGTAATTCATCCCAAAGTTATTTACGAAGTTTCATACGTTGATAATAAAAATGAGGATACGGTAGATATTGGCGGTATAAGGTTTACTAGCCGAGTCCTCAGGGTTAATTTAGATAAGATAGGTAGGGTTTTCCCATACATCGTAACAATTGGAAAGGAGTTAGAGGATAAGGCTGCTTCGTTTGACAACTTGTTAAAGCAATACTGCTTGGATGAAATAGGAGATGAAGCCCTATATTTACTTAGACGATGTCTTGAGGATTATCTAAAGAAAAAATACAGGCTGGGGCAAATATCAAATATGAGCCCCGGAAGCTTAAAAGATTGGCCCATTACACAGCAAAAACAACTGTTCTCAATCTTCGGTAACGTTGAAGCTCTGATTGGAGTTAAGTTAACCGACAGCTTATTAATGATTCCAAGAAAATCCGAATCTGGAATGTATTTTCCTACAGAAGTCAAGTTTTATAGTTGTCAGTTATGCCCCAGAGAGAGATGCCAGGATAGACAAGCCCCCTATGATAAAAACTTGGCAGAGAGTTACAGAAAAGGTAAATAGTTGAGTTCTGGAGTAATAATGGACGGAACAAATTTAATTGACTACACTAAATTTAGGTTAAAACCTGAGGAAGAAATTCAAGAAATTTTTGGTGTGGTAGCTCACATATTTATCGTTTACTGTAATAAATGCTACAAAAAATTTGAGAGGGAAGATAAAGAAGAGGAACATAATAAGCTTTTGAAAATTTTAGGAGAAGACGCTGGGAAAATTGTTGGGCAGATAGGAGTCGACTTCTTATGCAACGATTTTTTATCTAGCAAGGAGCTCTTGAGCTTAGACCTTTCTGATTGCGATGGTGTAGGAGTGATTTCCTGTGGAATAGGAGTTCAATTCACCGCACAACTTTTGGAGGGAAAGCCTGTTTATGCCTTGGCTGATTCTATGCAAAGCGCAAATCCTACCAGTGGAGTTGCCTATCATGGTATTTCTTTGGAAAGCGAGAAATGTGCTGGCTGTGACCAGTGCTATTTGAATTTAACTGGTGGAGTCTGTCCCATTATAAATTGTCCTAAAGGACTATTAAATGGTCCTTGTGGAGGAGCAAAAAACGGAAAATGCGAAGTAAATCCCAATATTGAGTGTGTATGGGGAGAAATTTACGAGCGATTTGAAAAACAGGGAAGAAAGCTGACTTTAGAATCTGTTCAAATAAGAGATTACTCTAAGCCCTCTCTGAAACTTAAGAAAACTTTATCCTTGCAAAATCAGAATTTAAGAAGCGAGGGTTTCTATGGAGGGCTTCATCCTTTAGAGAAAAAGGAACAGACGAAGGATAAGAGACTGGAGAGCTTTCCAGAACCAGAAGTAGCGGTTATTTTTCTTTCTCAACACACCGGTAAAAGAGCTAAGCCTTCGGTTAAAGTGGGAGATAAGGTAAAGGTGGGTCAACAGATTGGGGAAGCTGATGGTTTTGTCTCCGTTCCCATTCATTCCAGTATAAGTGGAAAGGTGATATCTATTGAAGAACGGATTCATCCAGCGCTTAAAAGGAAAGAACCAGCCATAATAATAAAAAACGATAGGGAAAATCAGTTAGACTCCTCAATCCAACCTCGAAAAGATTTTGAGAGTTTATCCAGGGAAAACTTATTAGAAATAATAAAGGAAAAGGGAATCGTGGGACTTGGTGGAGCAATGTTTCCCACGCATGTAAAGCTTTCTCCTCCTAAAAAAATAGATTCCTTAATTGTAAATGGTTGCGAGTGTGAGCCTTATTTAAACAGTGATAACAGAATTATGATTGAATATCCTGAAGAAATACTCACCGGAATAAAAATAGTCCAGAAAACTTTACAGGTTAATAAAGTCTTTATAGCAGTTGAAGGTAATAAACCTGAAGCTGTAGCAAGTTTGGGTAATTTAGTTAAAACTAATATTGAAATAGTTAGTTTAAAGACTAAATATCCGCAAGGTGCAGAAAAAGTATTGATAAAAAGGATTTTGAATAGAGACGTTCCCGAAAAAGGATTACCCTTAGACGTCGGGGTAGTGGTTTTAAATGTCAGTACAATTTTTGCTATTTACCAAGCAGTAATAGAAGGTATTCCCTTAATTCAAAGAGCTATAACTGTCTCTGGAGAAAATTTGAGCAAGCCAGGAAATTATCTTGTTAAGCTGGGCACCCCATTTAGGGATATCGTCCACTATTGTATGAAAGGAGAAAAACTTCCGAATAAATATGAATTAAAAATGGGTGGTCCGATAATGGGGATCTCTCAATTAAGCTTAGATTCAGGTGTGATTAAGGGAATGACTGGCCTTACTGTTTTAAGGAAACCTATTGTGGAAGTTTCTGAGGAAAGAGATTGTATAAGATGTGGTCGTTGTGTAGAAGCCTGCCCTATGAGTTTATATCCTTTTTATTATGCTTTTTATGGTAAAAGGGGTGAATTGGAAAAAGCAGTCAAATTCAAAGTGGAAAATTGTATAGAGTGCGGGTGCTGCGAGGTTATCTGTTCCTCAAAAATTTCTATTTTAGGTTTCATTAAACAGGAGAAGGAATATGCTCGTAACTCAATTAAAGCCTGAGGAGGAGGTACTGCCAAAAATCTCCGGAAAAAGGCTTTTTATCTTTGAGTGTCTTGGCTGCAAAGAGCTTTATTTCCCTAAAGAGGAAGTAGGTAAATTTGTAGATAGTTTGAAAGAGGAAATTACCGGAAGAGCCATCCTTGATTATTTGTGTAACAGGGAATTTGTCAAAGCATATGTTGGAGAATATTCCAAAGAAATAGAGGGTGCAGATCTAGTTTTGGTCTTTTCCTGTGGTGTAGGAACTCAGGTCGTCTCTTCATTATTGGAAAGTAAACTTGTCTACACAGGCTGTGATACCCTTTATTTGAATGGTTTCCAAGGCCTTAGTGCTCGAAATTTTAATTGTAATCAGTGTGGTCAGTGCTATTTAAACTACACTGCCGGGATTTGTCCTATTACAAATTGCCCCAAAGGATTGTTGAATGGTCCTTGCGGTGGAACTAAGGATGGGAAGTGCGAAGTGGATCCGGAAGCTGATTGTGCCTGGGTTTTGATTTACAAGAGATTAGAAAAATTAGGTAAATTGGACACATTAACGGAAATTTTGTCGCCGCGGGATTATAGCAAAAATATTACAGAATACCTTTCTCAGAAGGAGGGGGTGAAATGAATTTTTCTGAAAAATTAGAAAGTGGTAAATTTCTTGTTACTTGCGAAGTAGCACCTATAAAGGGAGTAAATATTGCTAAGGTTTTAGATGAGGAGGCTGAACCTTTAAGAGGGAAAGTAGATGGATTTAATGTCACTGATATGCAAAGTTCAGTAATGAGGCTTGGTTCTTTGCCGGTTTGTCATCTTTTAGCACAAAGAGGTTTAGAGCCAATTTTTCAAATAACTTGCAGGGATAGAAATGGAATTGCTCTTCAATCAGACCTCCTAAGTGCCTATGTCTTAGGTATAAGAAACGTTTTGGTCTTAACCGGAGACTACGTGACATTGGGGGACCATCCAGAAACAAAGCCAGTATTTGATTTAGATTCTGTAAGTCTCCTAAAAGTTGCCTCCACTTTAACGGAAGGCAAAGATATGAAAGGAAATGAACTGGATGGGAAGCCAGAGTTTTGCCTTGGGGCAGTAGTGAATCCTGGATATGACCCGGTGGAATTACAGCTGATTAAGATGGAAAAAAAGATTAGAGCAGGAGCAAAATTTTTCCAAACCCAAGCCATCTACGATTTAGAAACATTTGAGAAATTTATGAAAGAAGCTGAGAAATTCAAGGTCCCAGTATTAGGAGGAATAATACCATTAAAGTCTGCTGGGATGGCTAAATATATGAATGAACATATTGCAGGGATTTCTGTTCCTGAGAAATATATCAGGATGATGGCAGAAGCAAAAAAAGAAGAAAGAGTTAAAACAAGTATCCAGATTAGCGTTGAATTAATTAGGGGAATAAAGAGTCTTTGCCGGGGAGTTCATATTATGCCTATGGGATGGAAGCATGCTCTTGAATTATTAGCAGCTACTGAACTTGCTTAATCTCATCTGAATAGGTGGAATACTAAGTTCACAATGGCGGTGAGTAAGATACTAATTAAGAGGCAAGTCATTATAGGAAAGGAAAGTTGAAAATTTCCCCGTTGTAGGAATATATCACCGGGTAACTTTCCCAGGAAGGGAATCCGCTGCCAGAAGACCAGCAGCAAGCCCAAAAAGCCCAAGAAAGCTCCCACTAGAATCAGAATCTTGCCTATATCTTGAAACCACATGGCAAATCCCTTAATACTAATTTTAGCTCACCGTGCTATCTTTAGTGTAGTCTGGCTTGTATAATACCTAGCAGAAAACAAATGATGGAGAATATAACCACCTCATACAGTCGGCAGTTAATGGTGAGCATTCCACAGGGGACATTGCTTGATATAGAGACCACTGGGCTTGACGAAATTTATGATGAAATAGTGGTTTTTGGGTATATACAGGAGAGCCGCCTTGAGATAATATGCCGAACTTCAAGGGAAGAGAAGCCTTTTATCGCTCAAATTACCAGGCTTATTCCCAAGCTACACGGGCCATTTTATGCCTATAACCTCTCTTTCGAGAAGAGATTTCTTGAAGCTAAAGGAATAAATATAGAGGGGATAGACTTGTTCCAGCCCTGGAGGGAAAAAGCAGAGGCACTTTGTCTTAAGTGGCCCAAGTTGGATGAATTATTCTCCCATGCAGAGCATTACTTTAATGAGCCAGTAGTAAGTGGCAGAGATATCCCCCTATTATGGAGAAGATTTCTTGAAACTGGGAATAAGGATTATTTGCAGCAGATAATAAGACACAACGAATCCGACCTGCTCAGAGAGCTATATCTGTTAGTATATTATCGAGATAGCTACAGACTTTGAGTAAATTCGAAAAGTTATTTCGATTCCTGTGGGAAGTTGTCAATATAGCCTGTGTAGCGATGACCTAATCAGTCGCTGCTGTAGAATGCAAAATCAGTAAGCCCTCGTCCGTTCTTAACCGCTGTTGCTCCTATAGCTTCAGTAACATAAAATTCATCACACTGGAATTGAGATAGAACTGTTTTTCTTAGCTGTTCGGCTTGGTCTGGGACATGGGTGTGCACTATGGCAGCACATAATTTTTTACTTCCCATTCTTTCCCTGGCTATGTCGGCCATCTTGTTCATTATCTGCGTTTTAGTCTTGGCCCTGGCTACAGGCTTTGTTTTTCCTCCTGTAGAGGTGTCGATCTCCACAATAGCCCTGAAGCTGCTTTGTGATTCAGCTTCAGCCCAGGAGCGAGCTTCAAACACTAATCCTCCCTTGTCCAGGTAGAAAAGGGTGTCTCGCGTTGAAAGCAGATTTATTCGTGGTATCAAGTTGTTAATAACTTCGATTACCTCACTAAGGCTTTTGCCTTGTGCTGCTGCCCTGGCTGCCTGAAGAACAATAAGTAGCTGAGCGGCAGTGACGGTGCAGGAGTCAATCACTTCAATAATGGTTCGGGGCAATTTTTCACGAACCATTTCTCTGGCCTGTATAGCTGCCCCGTATGTGGCGCTGAAAACTGAAGTCACGGAGATAAAAATGATGGCTTCAGCCCTTTGACTCAGTTCCTGGTAAGCTTGCAAGAATTGTCCTGTGGTAACAGCTGAAGTTGTAGGCAGGTTTTCTTTTTCTTTAAGCCTGACGTAGACTTTTTCCATATCTACTTCTGTGTCTGGATAATCCTTGCCATCCATAATGACATGGGCTGACACTATTCCGATGCCATATTTTTGTGCCATTTCTGCTGGTACAGCAGAAATGGAGTCAGTTATAATAGCTACTTTATTCATATTGATCTCCTTAATAGTGAATAATATATGATTGAGTAATAAATTACACTATGCGGCATCATAATTAAAGGGGAGGGGCTTCGTGGCGCGCCTAGAGGGATTTGAACCCACGACCCCCGGTTCCGAAGACCGGTGCTCTTGTCCGCTGAGCTATAGGCG
>DAOUTC010000167.1 GCA_030626915.1 Dehalococcoidia bacterium | reverse complement strand
GAGATTTATGCCCGACTGGTTTATGATGTAGACCATACCTGTTTTGCTAGCCTGCCCGAGATGAAGGAGCAAACTATTTTGCTCGGCGGATTTTCCAAAACCTACGCCATGACCGGCTGGCGTATCGGCTATGCAGCAGCCGATAGTCAATTTATCGAAGCAATGACTAGAATTCATCAATATACCATGCTCTGCGCTCCGATAATGGCACAAATGGCAGCTATTGAAGCATTGAGAAATGGTGAAAGCGAGATTGAAAAGATGACCACAGAATACGATAGACGCCGCCGATTCATGGTCAAAAGGTTGAATGAAATTGGTTTACCTTGCTTCGAGCCTAAGGGGGCCTTTTACGCTTTTCCCTCAATAAAAGCTACTGGAATGAGCTCGGAAGAATTCGCAGAGAAACTATTGTTGGAGGAAAAAATTGCTGTAGTCCCTGGCTCTGTTTTTGGACAGTGCGGCGAAGGTTTCGTCAGGTGCTGCTATGCTACGTCTTTAGCCGATATTGAGGAAGCCCTGAAAAGAATGGGCAGATTCGTCAACAGATATAAGAAATAAAGCACTAAATACTAATATCTAAATCCTAAAAAATAAGGAATTTGGATTTTGAATTTGTTTAGAGCTTAGAAATTAGAACTTAGGATTTAAGTTGAAGGAGCCTCATCTTATCCTTAACTTCTTTCATAGTCTCTTTAGCTAGGGCTTCAGCGCGGTTAGCTCCATCGGCAAGAATTTCAGTAACATAATCAGGTTTGGAGGCTAAAATAGCCCGCTTTTCCCGGAAAGGCTCAAGTGTTGAGCTAATACTTCGGGCTAGCATCTTTTTACAATCAACGCAACCGATATCGGCAGTACGACATTCAGAAGCAATCTCCTCTACCCGCGATGGGGTGAAAAATTTGTGCAGACTGAAAATATTACATATATCAGGATGCCCCTTATCAGAGCGGTACCTCCGCGCTGGGTCTGTAACTGCAGTCATCACCTGCCTTAAAATTTCTTCAGGAGGGGCAGCTATTTCAATATAGTTATTGTAACTTTTGCTCATCTTCAGTAGCCCATCCAGGCCCAAAACTAAGGGAAAGGAAGTGAGTTTCGCTTGAGGTTCAGGAAATACATATCCATAAGTAGAATTAAACCGGCGCACTATCTCCCGGGTTAATTCGAGATGGGGAAGCTGGTCCTCACCCACAGGAACGACCTCTCCCTTGTAAAGGGCAATATCGGCGGCCATAAGAACTGGATAACCTACCAGCCCATAATTAACATTATGCGGCTGTATCTTCACCTTCTCCTTAAATGTAGGCACACGTAATAACCAGCTTAGGGGGGTCACCATACTGAATAAAGTATGAAGCTCCATCACTTGGGGCACATGAGACTGAACAAAAAGGATGCATTTCCCTGGGTCAATGCCCGCTGCCAGCCAGTCAAGCACCATTTCATAAATATCTTTCTGAAGCGTTTCTGTACCCTCAAGCGTAGTGAGAGCATGAATATCAACCACACAATAGATGCAATCGTACTCATCCTGAAGGGAAACGCAGTTCTGAATTGTTCCCAGATAATTACCGATATGTTGTTTGCCTGTGGGGCGAAAGCCAGAAAAGACACGCTTTTCCATTTGTTTGCGGCAAAGTTTAACACGCCACACAGACAGCTAACAAGACTGACTCCTGACTCCCGACTATCGACTCTAAACAAACTGGTAGCGCATACCGGATTCGAACCGGTGATCTCCTCCTTGAGAGG
>DAOUTC010000095.1 GCA_030626915.1 Dehalococcoidia bacterium | reverse complement strand
CCGCTACCTCAAAATCCAAAACTGGGCGAATGCTTTGCTGGGGATTATATAGCGGTAGCCATCTGGCAAAGGCTTGCTTTCCTTTAAGCACTGAGTGATAAATTCAATCTCGCTCTGGCTTAGTCGCTCCGTAAGAATCACTTGTTCCTGTTAATCCTTCTCCTTTAATTAGCCTCGGTGAACCTTTTATCGTTTTTCATGTTCGGTATCTCCTACTGGAATATAATCGGCAATCCATTTTACCCGGGGCAATTCGTCCTTAACTGCCTGGTAAAATGGCCTGTCCCCAGTCCATAGCTCGCAACCCTCGCTTTCAGCTAGAGCAAGATAGGCAGCATCGTAAGCAGCCAGGTTGTGCTCTAATGCTGACTCCAAAACTTTCTCTGGCTCCACTTCTCTTAACTCCACTCCTAACTCCATAAGATTATCCAACACCTCCAATGCTTTATCTGAGACCAGTCTTTTCCTTCTGGTGGCAGTAAGGATGCCATTTATCACTTCGTAAACCAAAAGATGCGGTGCTATGGCTTTAACGGCTCCCAAGGCGTAGAAATCGTTTCTCAGTGCGGTGGCTTGTGGGATATATTCTTCATCGTTAAGCTGCCATTTCAGGACTACTGAGGCATCTACAACTACTGGCCTTGGTTCTTGTGACATATTCTTTATCTCCGTCGGCCCTCTTCAACAAGTTCAGCGGTGGATGCGCCAGTGGGACCTATCTCCTGCCTGAGCTTATCCATGCGAGATAACAAAGCTACCTTGTTCTTGTCTTCACCCTCAGCGCTTCTCTCGCCATCCTTGATAAGTCGCTCCTCGATAGCCCGGGCACAGTAATCGGTCACAGTCATTCCACGCCTGGCTGCCGCTACCTTAATCTGTCTCTTAACCCCCTCATCTTTAAGGTAAAGACCAAGTCTTGCCTTGTTTGCCACTTCTATCACCTCCAAGCTAAGTTTAACGACTAAACAACTTATTGTCAAACAACGTAAATCTGAGGTTACTGGTAAGATGCGTCGAAAAAATAATTACTAGCGATGTGCGGCTGGGAGTGGGCTTTTGAGTAAGTAGGGATTTGGCTGACTCTCACTTTTTCAAATTCAAGAAATCCTTGTCGTATTCTTCGATTAGCCCTTTATCGGCAAAGCTAAAGTATCTATTATTGCCTATTATGATATGGTCCAGGACCTTAATCTGCATAATATTGCCAGCAAAGACTAAATCCCTGGTTATTTGTTTATCGTTATCGCTGGGCTCAGGATTCCCTGAGGGGTGGTTGTGGGCGAAGATTAGAGAAGCAGCATTGTGTTTGATGGCTTTCTCTACGATTTCTCTGGGATAGACTGCGCTGACGGTTAATGTTCCTTCAAATAGGTTCTCCACCTCGATTACCTGATTTTGGGCATTCAGGAACATAACTTTGAAGGTCTCTTTTTTGAGGTCTCGCATAGAGAGACATAGGTAATCAAAGACTTCCTTGGAGGATTTACAGTAGGGTTTATTAAGGAGCTGCTCCTTGAGAAATTCTCTGGCTAGCTCCTGCACCAGCTTGATTACAAAAGTATTGTAAGGAGTAATCCCTCTGATTTTCTGTAATTCCTCCGCAGGGGCTTCCAGGACTCCTCTTAAGTTTTTGAATCTGTTTATTGCCTCCTTAGCCTGTGGCTTGCAATCTTTCCGGGACGTCCCCAAAGTCAGCAGCAGTTCAATAATTTCATAGTCAAGGAAGGCTGCCAGCCCAGATTTATTAAATTTCTCTCGCAGCCGTGCCCTATGCCCTTCCCATAGCAACTGAGAATCGATTGACTCAGGTATTTCCTGAGGTTCCTGGTGCATAATTCCCTTTCCCGTTTTTTGATTATAAGCCAGGTTTTCTCAAATTTCCCTCTTCGGCAAAAGCAAAGAAGAACCCTTTCTTATTATTCAGGCGGCTTTGCAGGTTGGACCTTTGCCTGAGTTCTCACTGGCAAACCCCAGATGTGGATAAAGCCGGGGGAGGCACTCTGGTCAAAGACGTCACCCTTATCATAAGTAGCCAGGCTAAAATCGTACAGGGAATAGAGAGATTTTCTGCCCACTATCTGACACTTGCCTTTGTAAAGCTTGACTTTTACTACCCCGGTGACATATCTTTGCGAGCTTTCTACATAAGCAGCCAAATCTTGACGTAGACCGCTAAACCATAACCCATTGTAAACAAGGTCAGCATATTCACCAGCCACTTTTGCCTTAAAGCGGAGCTGTTCTTTGGTCAACACCATATCCTCTAGAGCTTGGTGAGCTTGGAGCAGCACTGTAGCTGCTGGTGCCTCATAAACCTCCCTCGATTTTATGCCCACTAATCTATTTTCAATATGGTCAATCCTACCAACACCATGCTCACAGGCTAACTCATGAATCCTTTGCACCAGTGTGACTCCACCAAGTCTTTCCTTATTAAGGCTCACCGGTATTCCTTTATTAAAGACAATCAGCACATAGTCAGGTTGATTTGGTGTCTCCTCAAGCGATTTCGTCCAGGCAAAGACATCCTTGGGCGGTTCGTTCCAGGGGTCTTCCAGCACGCCGCACTCAATGCTTCTGCCCCATAAGTTCTCGTCGATGGAATATGGGCTGGAAACAGTAATGGGAACGGGGATATTATGACTCTGAGCATAGGCAAGCGTTTGTTCCCGTGTCATATTCCATTCCCTGGCTGGAGCTACTACCCTGAGTTCGGGAGCTAAGGCTGCTACGCTGACATCAAATCTTACCTGGTCATTGCCTTTTCCGGTGCAGCCATGAGCTACAATAGTGGCGCCCTCCCTTTTAGCTGTGTCCACTAGAAGCTGAGCAATTAGAGGGCGTCCCAAAGCTGTGGCTAAGGGATATTGACCCTCATAGAGAGCATCAGCTTGAAGAGCGGGGAAGACAAAAGAATTGATAAAAGGTTCCTTGGCATCAATTACCAGCGCCTTTATAGCTCCCAGGTCAAGCGCCTTTTGTCTAATAGCTTCAAGGTCAGCTACATTGCCTATATCTACAGTAAGGGTAATAACCTCCAGATTATATTTTTCCTTAAGCCACTTTATGGCCACTGAAGTATCCAGACCGCCACTGTAAGCTAATACTGCTTTGTCTGACATTGTTTACCTCCCATTGTCATTATAAAGGAATTGCGAAGCAATTCCCAGGCATGATGAGATTGCTTCGCTACGCTCGCAATGACATTAAAGTATCCTCTAGAATGCTAATTGCCTCATCCACCTCTTTTTCAGTAATAATAAGAGAAGGCATAAATCGGAGAGTGGTTGGCTTTACTATGTTAACCAGTAAGCCCTTACCAAGGCAAACCATGGCTATTTCTTTAGCCATCTCATTATTAAATTCTAAAGCTATCAAGAGTCCTCGACCTCTCACCTGGGTGATGAAATTAAACTGCCTTTTTAGGCTCTCTAGCTTAGCCATAAAGTACTTTCCTACCTGTTTAACTTTTCTTGGCATATCATTGTCAAGGATATATTTGACGGTAGCATAAGCAGCAGCGCAAGCCAGAGGGCTGCCGCCGAATGTAGAGCCATGGTCACCAGGAGCAAAGACAGAAGCATGCTCCTTAGCTAAGAAGGCGCCGATAGGAATGCCGCTGCCTAATCCTTTAGCCAGAGTCATTATGTCTGGCTCCACCCCATACTGCTGGTGGGCAAAAAGAGTCCCGGTGCGACCGATACCAGTTTGAATCTCATCCATGATGAAGAGGATTCCTTTTTCACGACACCAGCTCTCCACCTCCTTAAGATAGCTGTCGTCTGGTATGTTGACCCCACCTTCACCCTGGATGGGTTCCAGCATTACGCCACAGGTTCGAACGGTAGTTGCTCTCCTGATTGCTGCTGCATTGTTGTAATCCACGTTGATGAAACCGCTGGGCAAAGGTATATAAGGCTGCTGGAACTTGCTTTGCCCTGTAGCAGAGGTCATGGCTAAAGTGCGGCCATGAAATGAACCATGAGTGGTGATGATTTCATAGGCGCCATTGAGGTGAAGTTTCCCATACCTGCGAGCTAGTTTTACTGCCCCTTCGTTAGCTTCAGCGCCGCTATTACAGAAGAAAATCCTGTCAAGACAGCTATTTTGAATTAAAAGCTGTGCTAGCTCTATTTGTGGGATGGTATAAAATTGGTCTGACGTCTGGATTAAGGTTCTAGCCTGCTTTTCTAAAGCCTCAACTACCACCGGAGGGCTATGTCCCAGGCTATCAACTGCCCAGCCGCCAACAAGGTCAAGGTATTGCCTGCCCTGGTCATCCCAGACCCGGACCCCCTGGCCACGAACCAAAGTTACTGGAAACCTGTCAAAGGTTCTGAGAAATAGCTTTTGTTCTAATTCTTGCCAGTTATTCTGGGACAATGGTAGTTCCTCCGAACTGAGATTGCGGAGCCTGTTCCGAGCTTGAGCGAGGAATCTCGCTACTGGCAATGACTTTAAGCAGGGCATGAGGCACCTTGCCATTGATAATTCTAGCTATAGGTACTGTGGTCAAGGCTTTAAGGCAAGCTTCTATTTTAGGAATCATTCCACCTGAGGCTGTGCCTGCAGCTAGTATCTTCTCTGCATCAGCAACATTAATCTTAGATAGCATCTTACCTGAATCATCATAGATGCCATCAACATCGGTTAAGAAGATGAGCCTATCAGCACTTAACGCAGCCGCAATTTCGCCGGCAGCGGCATCTCCATTGATATTAAGCAGCATTATCCTGTCTCCGACGGAGCCAATGCCTACCGGTGCTATCACGGGCATATAGCCTTTTTCTAATAGTAGCCTTAGTGGAGTAGGGTCAACAGCTATGATTTCGCCAACATAACCCAGCTCAGGGCTCTTGATAGTGGCCCAAAGCAAATTACCATCAGCACCGCTCAACCCCACTGCTTTCCCCTTTAGAGCTTG
>DAOUTC010000093.1 GCA_030626915.1 Dehalococcoidia bacterium | reverse complement strand
TCACCCTAACCCTCTCCCATCAAGGGAGAGGGGATTTCTCCTAGGATTGCCACGCCTTCGGCTCGCAATGACAGTGAAAAAGGGCTCGCAATGACAGGTAAAGAGGGCTCGCAATGATAATCTCCTTATTGTTACCCTGACCCTGAACGAAGTGAAGGGGAAGGGTCTCTAGATTCTTCGCGCAGTTTATCCTGAGCGGTGTGAGATTCTTCGCTACGCTCAGAATGACAGGAAGGGAAGGGCTCAGAATGACAGTAGGATTGCTAAATAAGTTCCATGAAATCAGTGGGTAGAGAACTGAAAATAAGAGGCCTTACGGTGGATGAAGCTTTGTTTCGGCTGGAGCAATACCTTAACGATGCTTTTATGGCTGGTTTGCCCTCTGTGCGTATTGTTCATGGTAAGGGAACGGGAACATTACGCCAGGCAGTGCATGAAGTGCTGGCCAAGCATCCTTTAGTTAAATCCTTCCGCCTTGCTGATTATGGCGAAGGAGATTATGGCGTCACCATAGTTGAGCTGGCGCATCGTTAGCTAATAGGAGCGCTGAGCTATTACCATGCAGAGTAGATAGCTTGAAGTTGTGTTAATATATATCCAGATGAATGAAATTATCTACAATCAACCGTTAGTCTTATTCCTTGGAGCTGGAGCCTCTGCACCTTTGGGGAAGATGACGACAGTGCAGTTCCTAGAATGGCTCAAATTGAAAATACCTAGGATTGCTTCTGTTATTGGCCGGGCAAGAGCTTATCTAAAGCCAAGCGAAGAATTAGGTAGGCTTGATGCGGAAGCTGTCCTTGATTTCCTTGAGAACTTAGTGACTGCAGGAAAGATGTTCGAAGATTTTGGTGGTCGAGAGTTGCTGAGGGAGCGAGAAGAGTTGGAGGAAATTAAAAGTGTTATCCATCTTGTCCCAGCACTTGCAACTTATAAGGTGGAAGGGAATATGGAAATTCGTGACCAAATCAAAGACTTAGTAGTTGAGCATTACTCGAAGATAGAGGAACAAAAAGCTTACGAGCTCTATGCGCCATTGTTGGAATTATCTAAGCTTAAGCGATTTCGGCCATTGCCCATTTTTACAACTAATTACGACTTGGCAATAGAAAAGGCGTATGAGTTGGGTGGTGCAATTAGGCTGATAGACGGCTTTAGCCGGCCCTTTGCTACAACACCCAGATGGTCAAGAGAAGAGTATGACGACTATGCAACCTTTGTTGGCAGGGAAATAATGCTATTTAAGCTTCATGGCTCGGTTGACTGGGTGTGCACTCCTTCGGGAACAATACAAAGGGTGGAAAGTCGGCAGAGAGATCCAGGCGGTATGCAAACAATCATAGCCTATCCTTCGCGGTTGAAGAAGGAAATACATGAAGAGCCATTCCGCACAAACTACGATTACCTTTTAGCTTGTCTCTTGCATGCCAAGTTGTGCGTCGTGATAGGATTCTCATTCCGAGACCAAGAGATTGTCGAGGAGATTCGTCAAGCTATCGAATTGAACGAAAGGCTTGAATTAATGATATTTGACCCTAATGCCGAGGCGATTAAAACCCATTTGGAGGGCAAAATTGGCTTTGAGCTTGAGGCTGAGCTTTTAAAGAAAAAATTTACACCGCGAAACGCAAGAGTTCTTGCTCAGAAAATAAAAACTGAGATCAAGCGATAGGTATTTCTCAATGTGCTGGAGAGAGCCGAATTTCAGCCTTGCAGCATAGCTTGCTTAGCATAAGAGGCTTGTAAGTTATAAGCCTGGGGTGGCTACAAGGTGGCATAATTAATCCCTGGCAGGAAACATGGCAATTAGCGGTGCATCTTGGAATGGGCTTAAATTTGCCAACCGCCCCAAGCCGGGATAAACCCCGCCACTACAAAGTGAGATTGCCACGCCTTCGGCTCGCAATGACGCTTTCTACTGTCATTGCAGGGCATACTTCCTCTTTCGTCATTGCGAGGCACGCTAGTGCCGAAGCAATCTCAATATTAGTCAGAGTGCGATTGCCATGCTTCCCCTTCGCTCTGCTCAGGGCTTCGTTTCACCCCTCAGAATGACAAAAGGCGAAGGGCTGGCAATGACGAAGGGCCGGACTCAATCATATAAACCAGTATAAAATCTTGTATGTCACTTGATGGCGTGATATGCTGTTTTTTGAAAATGACAAGAAGACATTTCCTTTCGGTATCCGACCTTAGTCGGGAGGAAGCTGAGCAACTCATAAAGCAAGCTTTGGTTATGAAGCGAGGGGATACACCACATCTGCTATCAGGAAAGGCTTTAGCTCTCCTGTTTGAGAAGCCCTCTTTGCGGACCAGGGTTAGCTTTGATATAGCTATGCAGCAGTTAGGAGGGCATGCTGTCTACCTATCTCCAGATGAGGTAGGCTTGGGTAAGCGAGAATCAACTTCTGATATAGCGCAAGTGCTCAGCCGCTATGTTGATGGTATTGCTGCTCGCACTTTTTCTCACCAGACTTTGCTTACTCTGGCCGAGCATTCCTGTGTGCCTGTTATTAATGCACTTTCCGATTTGGAACACCCCTGCCAGGCGCTTTCCGACTTGCTTACTATATTTGAAAAGAAGGGCAAGCTGGCTGGTTTAACTCTGGCATTTATTGGCGATGGCAACAATGTAGCTAATAGCTTGCTGCTGGCTGCCTCGCTCAGCGGGATGAATTTCCATATTGCTTCCCCCTCCGGTTATGAAATTAAAAAGGAGATATTAGCTCGAGGTCAGGAATTTGCTGCTTCCAGCGGAGCTGAGATTAGGCTAACTAGTGAACCCTGTGAGGCAGTTAAGGACGTTGATGTAGTGTATACCGATGTGTGGACTAGTATGGGGCAGGAAGCTGAAGCAGAAAGACGGCGTCTTGTTTTTTCCAGCTATCAGGTAGATGAGAAGTTATTATCTTTAGCTAAGAGGGATGCTTTATTTATGCATCCTTTGCCAGCTCATCATGGTGAGGAAATTTCCCCTGGACTGTTAGACAGCCCTCAGTCGGTGGTTTTTGACCAGGCAGAAAACAGATTGCATCTGCAAAAAGCATTGCTAGCCAAGATACTTTCCTCCACCAGTCTAGGAGTAGCAGGTAAATGACAACCCCAATCGTAGCTATTGTAGGCAGGGTTAATGTGGGTAAATCCACCTTGCTTAACCGACTGGCGGGTAAGAGGTTAGCTGTGGTGGGTGATTTACCGGGAATTACACGGGACCGTGTTTTTGCTCCTGCCTCGTGCCATGGCAGGGAGCTACTTTTAGTTGACACTGGTGGCTGGCAGGCAAAACCACAGACTACTTTGGGTGAAATGGTTAAGCAGCAGGTGGAAGTGGCCATCAGCCAAGCGGATGTCATTATTTTCCTTACCGATGCTAAAGAAGGACTTATTCCCGCCGATGAAGAAATAGCTGATATACTGCGTGCTGCCAATAAGAAGGTGGTGTTAGCAATAAACAAGGTGGATTCTACCAGCCAGGCGAATCTGGTAGCTGATTTTTACTCCCTGGGTATGGGCACGCCTATAGCTATCAGTGCCTATCATAACCGGGGGATAGACGAACTAATGAGTGTTGTGCTAGCTTCTCTCCCTCCATCAACCACCAGCTTCGCAGAGCCAGAAGGGGCTAGATTGGCTATTGTGGGACGACCCAATGTGGGTAAGTCAACATTGTTAAACGCACTGCTAGGGAGTGAGAGAGCTATTGTCCATGAAGCTCCGGGGACCACTCGTGATACACTTGATGCCATGCTTTGTTGGGATAATGAAAGGATATTGCTCATTGATACTGCTGGCATTAAGCGACGTGGTCGTATTGGTACTGGAGTTGACTATTATAGCCTGCTTCGTGCCCTTCAGGCCATTAACCGCTGTGATATAGCCCTACTTTTAATCGATGCTAGCGAATTTCTTACTGCCCAGGATATGCATATTGCTGGCTATATCATAGAAGTGGGCAAAGGCATGGTATTGGTGGTTAATAAATGGGACCTTATTCCGCAAGAGCAAAGAAGGGAATTCAAGCAGTACATGGAGCATCGGATTAAGTTTATGTCTTATGTACCTGCTGTTTACATTTCCGCCAAGTTGGGGCATAATATTAGTAGAATTTTACCCTTAGCCTGGCAAGTGTGGCAGGAAAGACAGAAAAGGTTACCAAGCTCAGAAGTTGATATGGTTGTCAAGCAGGCAGTGGAGAACTATCCTCCGCCCCGGGTGGGTTGTAGGCAGTTGCGCATTGCTCGAGCTTATCAAGATGAACTTAGCTCTTCAGTTTTTGTGTTACAAGTTAATGACCCAAAGTTAGTCCACTTTTCCTACCAGAGATATTTAGAGAATAAACTGCGGCATAATTTTGGATTTCGTGGCTCCCCCTTGCACCTGATCTTCACTAAGGCCAGGAGTAGAAGCAATAAAAAGATAAAGGCGGTGGAAACATGATAATGGCTAAGATTGTTGCTGTGGTGATTATTGCTTATCTTCTGGGCTCCATTCCCTTTGGTTTGATTATAGGCAAGCTGAAAAGTGGCGTTGATGTCAGAAAGCATGGAAGTGGCAAGACTGGCGCCACCAATGTAATGCGAACCGTAGGGACCAAGTTTGGTATCTTAACCATAGTTCTTGATGTGGCCAAAGCTGCTGGAGCGGTCATGCTGGCCAAAGTGATTGTAGGCAACAGTTCCTTGATTATCGGTGGTATATCGCTTCATTGGCAGATAGCTCAGGTTATGGCTGCTCTGGCAGTGGTGGCAGGACATAACTGGCCTATATTTGCCAAATTTAAAGGTGGCAGGGGCGTAACTGCTTATTTTGGCACATTATTCGCTATCTGCCCCCCAGTAGCTATATTTGGGGCTGAAGTTCTAGCTGTATCGGCACTACGCAGCCGGCATATGTCTCTGGGCTCTATACTTGGTGTTTTGGCTGTTTGGTGTTTGCTAGTGCCCTTAACTATTACGCATAATTTTCCTCCCATTTATCTAGCTTATAGCTTAGCGGC
>DAOUTC010000062.1 GCA_030626915.1 Dehalococcoidia bacterium | reverse complement strand
TTCTTCCTTCAACTGGTTATCAATAAGAAAATCTATAAACTCAGAACGACCCATGTCACCACGGTTGTCATCTATCTTTTTCACCAGTTCAGCATCCACTATCAACATTCTTTTTTCAGACATATAGCACTCCTTCTTGTCATTCTGAGCATGGTGAAAAATCCTTCCCATTGCTCAGAACAACGTCTAGAGACTCTTCACCAGCATTCAGGGTGACAGTTTTACATTTTATTATGCTAAATGGGGGCAGCCTTTACAACTGTTTTCAGCCACCCCCAATAAACCCCTCATACTTGCTTGGTTCTAGGCTCCATTGCTATCCTGGAACCCAAGCACTTCCATTATACTATCTATGTTCCTGAGCAGTCCCAGCCCCTTCTCTGTTACATAATAGGTAACCACAGGGTTGCCTACCTCTACTTTATTAATAAACCCATGGCTCAACAGGAAGCCAAGATATTTCTGTATCTGACTGTAGCTCATATTGGCACTGTACATAATCTCTGTCTTGCCAGCGCCATTCTCTCCCACCCTGAGCATATCAGCTATTATCTCAATGTTAGAGCGGCGCTTATTCATTGTCATCACTCCACTTCCCATTACTATAGTCGCATTACTATTTTACCACAAAGATGAAATGCTCTGTCAATAGAACAATGTTCTAGACTCCGTCTAATGTAGGGCGAACCTGTAGGTATGGAGCTTTAGCTTCTTGTCGCCCTGCCAAGGCTATGATTGGGAGCAATATTGTAGCTGCGGGTCTTCAGACCCGCACACCGAGGCTAAAGCCTCGATGCTACGAAATTAAGGCACAGCCCTATCTACTGACGAGGCAAAGCATAATAATGACAATGTTCAACAATGCCAATATGCCAATGATAAGCCATACCCAGAATGGCGTTGGCCGTATGACAGGCACATCATTGCTGGCGTGGTTGGCTCTGAGACCACGGTAAAAACACTTATGATACCAGGCTCACTAGGAGCGGGCTCAATAGCTTTCACCCTCAGTAGATGCGGCGCAAACATCGTCGGCAGTTGCGTTTGAGTTATAAGCAACGTAAACAACGCAGCTCTCAGCTTCATCTCCGCAGTAATTTGAAGGCAAAGCATAATCAGAGAAGATGGCTTCACCCTTCCCCGGCAAAGTAGCACCTTCATCTTCAAGCGCTGGGGTTAAATCATCCTCCCAGGTAACCCCACCATCGATTGACTTATAGATAATTCCATTGGGAATACCACTGCATAGAAAGTTTCCTCATCAGAGCCAGTGACAAGGGCATTTATTTCGCTGGGACTGACCACAACGTTGTCCTCTTTGTTGGGGCTATCTACAACCGACCACTTCAGTTCATCGGGGTTAGCCAAAACCAACTCAATCCTGACAAAGGGAAGCAAAGCAGAAAATGACAACAGGACAATCAAGCCTAGACATAGCACCAGAGTTTTTTTCCTAGCCATTGAGACTATTGACAGCTATTGCCCGTCGCCCTGTCAACACCAGGATCAAATGTCTCCCCCTTGTCATTCTGAGTGGAGCACTTCGACTCCGCTCAGTATAAACTCCGCGGAATGAAGAATCTTGAGATTCTTCGCCCGCGGCTCAGAATGACAGATACTAGTGCCTTGTCAATACTAGGACTAAAGTATAATTGACAACATAGCCTATTATGTTAACATTGATGTTAGCTATATAAGGTAGTGGAATTACAATGCAACAGTTAGAACAGAGAGAGGTTGAGCAGCTCAAAAACCAGTTTATCCAGCGGCTTGAAAGCCAGGGTTACGAGGCAGAGCAAAATACTCCTCTCACAGGGAAATCTGGCGCTCAGCATACCTTTGATATTCTAGCTCGCAGAAACAATGGCTTCATCGCTTGTACCATCGCTGTAGGCATTGCTCTGGGTGAGGATGGGCAGGAAATAGGCTTGAGCGAAGTCTCCACCTTTGATGACAAATGCTACGACTGTGGCATTCAAAGCAAAGTCTTCATCGCCCTTCCCAGACTTGACTTCGTGGCCAGCCGCTTTGCTCAAGGACAGCGAATAAAGGCCTTCGATAATGAAAGCCTGAAGGCATTCCTGGCCGCACCCCTCCCAGCCAAACAGACTAAGGAAAATATTTCTTTCATCCCTAAGACAAAAATCGAAGCAGCACAAATCCTGAGTCAACTGGGCTATAAGATTGAGGAGAACACCAAGGTTAGGGGAAGATCAGGGGCAGAATATACCTTTGCTATCCTGGCTTCTCTGGATGATGGCTTTATAGCTCACAAGCTAGGTATAGATGACATGACTGGCGGCGAAGTAAGCTTAAACCAGCTATCCCTGTTTGATACCAAAGCTTATGATACCGGAGTTCAAGAAAAAGCTCTTCTAATCTCTGGAAAGCTTACCCCAAAAGCTAAGCAATTCGCTGAACAGCAAAGAATAAAGGTCATTGAACTTAGTAGCCAGTACCAGAGACTGGCTGCAGAAAAGGGGAAAGCACCTAGCCTCCAAAATGCTATCGAGGAGTTGCTAACTGCAGCACCAAAGGTAAAACCCAAGCAAAGGCTGCTCAGGCGTATACCCAAACCCGAGGTCTTACAGTTAATTCCCGAGACAATGGCCAGGAGATTTAACGCCATACCCCTGACCATTGTAGACAATACCTTACAAGTGGCTATGGCAAATCCGGCTGATATCTTTGCCCTGGAAGCCCTGGCATTGCAGAGCAAGATGAGAATAGACCCCATGGCTGCCAGTGAAAAGGAAATCCGGGAAGCTATTGATTTCAACTACAAAGGCTTTGGACAAATTGAAGAACAAATATCCCGTATCCCTGTAGGTGTTGAAGCAGTGGATGAACAAGCCTTGATTGAAGCTGCTGAAGATACTCCAGTGGCTAGCACTTTGCGCCTCATCATTGATGAGGCAGTTAAAGCCAGAGCCTCCGATGTCCATATTGAGCCTGAAGAAGATAGATTAAGAATCCGCTACCGCATTGACGGTGCTCTCCAGGATGTTATGTCCCTGCCCCTAAAAATACATCTTCCCTTCATTTCAAGAATAAAGATAATGGCTGATATGAATATCGCTGACCACCTCCGCCCCCAGGATGGGCAAATTTCCATTGAGGCTAAAGGCAGGCCCATAGACGTCCGCGTAGCTACCTCTCCTACTGTCCATGGTGAGATGGCGGACTTGCGCCTTCTGGATAAATCCTTAGGCATTATAGATTTACCGCAGTTAGGCTTTTCTCCTGAAGCTCTGGCTAGATATGAAAATATGCTTAAGGTTCCTTTTGGCATGATTTTAGTTAGTGGTCCTACCGGGGCAGGAAAAACCACCACACTTTACGCCTCGGTAAATAAGCTGGATAAGATATCCCGAAACATCATTACCATTGAGGACCCTGTGGAATATCGCTTCAAGAATATGAACCAGATTCAGGTCAATCCTAAAGCAGGAGTCACCTTCGCCAGGGGATTGCGCTCCATATTGCGTCTGGACCCCGATGTCATACTGGTAGGGGAGATTCGCGATGCTGAGACAGCCAAGATAGCCATCCAGTCTGCTCTAACAGGACATCTGGTTCTCTCCTCCATCCACGCCAATGATGCCATTGGCGTCATCTTCCGCCTCCTTGATTTGGGTATAGAGCCCTTCCTGGTCTCATCGGCAGTTATTGGTGTAGTGGCTCAACGCATGGTACGCCGTGTTTGCTCCGACTGCTGTGCTTATCAACAAGTCCCCCTAATGGAGCAACTAGCCTATGCCAAGGAAACAGGGGAGGAGCAAACTGAGTTTCTCTATGGCACTGGCTGTGAGCTATGCTCCCATACCGGATACCGAGGAAGAACGGGGATATTTGAAGTTCTGCCCCTAAGCGATAAGATAAGAATGCAAATACTAAAGGGCGCCAGCACCGCTGAGATTCGACAGCAGGCGTTCGAAGGGGGAATGGTGCCTCTGATTAAGGATGGCATGCTCAAAGTAAAAGCAGGCATCACCACCCCCTCTGAAGTGTTACGCAATGCCTACTTAATAGAGTAAAACGACGGACACAGTTAATGTGTAATCGAAACGATAAAAGAGCAAAGGCAAAAATGCAAATATGCTAAACCCTAAGCACGAAATTCTAAATACTAAACAATATCGAAGCACTAATGACAAAAATTCAAAACAATATGATTTGGAAGAACAGACTTTAAAGTTTGCCAAAGAAGTGATCAGGTTTGTGAAAGGGCTTCCAAGAAGCATTGCTAATGCAGAAATAGCAAAACAGCTCGTCAGGTCTTCTAGTTCTATTGGGGCGAATTATATCGAAGCAAACGAATCCTTAAGCAAGAAGGATTTCTTGATGAGGATTAAGATAAGTCGTAAAGAATCTAAGGAAAGCATTTATTGGTTAAAACTCGTAGAAACCAAAGACCAAGAGAAAAGCAGGGAATCGCTGATTGGGGAGGCAACTGAACTTATGAAAATCTTCGGCTCAATAGCAGAGAAAACAAAGTGAGTTTTGGTATTTGAATTTGGAATTTCGGATTTGTTTAGGATTTAGAGATTAGATTTTAGAGATTGAAGTTACCATGGATTATCACTATGTAGCTTGCAGCGAAGATAACAGAATAGTCAAAGGCAAGCTTTCCGCTCCTGATGAGGAAGCCGCCGCTGATATGCTGACTTATAGCGGCTATCGAGTTCTTAGCCTCAAAGAGACTATACCTTTTTTCACTGGTGAGAAATTAACCGCCCGATTTTCTACTATAAATCCCACCGAAATAATAATGTTTTCCCGTCAGCTAGCTTTGTTGCTCGAATCAGGCACCGACGCCATTACTTCCTTAGAACTGCTACAGACTCAGGTAACCAATCGCGCCTTCAAAAAGATAATCGCTGATGTGATTTCCGATGTTCGAGGTGGTAGTCCTTTATCACAGGCTCTAAGTAAGCATCCCCGTGCCTTTTCCACGGTTTATCATCGGCTGGTATCCGTGGGGGAACGAACAGGAAATCTCGAGGTAGTATTAAGGCGAGCGGCTGATTATATAGAAAGGATAAGTACAACCCAAAAAAGTGTGAAGAGCGCCCTGCTCTATCCCATTATCCTTTGTATTGTAGCCATTATAGTCATTGCTATATTAGTTACTTTCGTTTTACCTGCCTTCGCTGGTTTGTATGCTTCGTTTGGCGTCCAGCTACCAACAACGACCAGGGTGCTCCTCGCCATCACTGATTGGCTGCAACACTATGGCCTTTGGCTCCTGTTAGGAATAGTGGCTGCCGTTGTTGCGGGATTTGCCTACACCAAAACTCCAGCAGGTAGATATCAATGGAGCAAATTAGCCCTCAGTTTGCCTCGCATCGGACATATCAACCTTCTCAATGAGCTTTCCAGGTGTTGCCGCAGCATAGCATTGCTGTATGGCAGCGGTTTACCCCTGCCTGAAATAATGACTCTGGCTATACAGGGGACCAATAATAGAGCTATGGCAAAGGCATTGACTGAAGTTCAGCAGAGCATGATCGCCGGCGCAGGCTTGTCAGGTCCTATGGCGAAGAATAAGCTTTTCCTTCCCCTTATGGTACAGATGACTGCTGTAGGCGAGGAAACCGGTAACCTGGATAACACATTAACCACTGTAGCTGAAAGCTATGAAGCTATAGCCGATGATAAGACAAAGGCCATAGTTGCCCTTATCACCCCAGCTATGACCATATTCATTGGCTTAGTAGTCGGTTTTATTGCTGCATCTCTGCTTGCCGCTATGTACTCCATCTATGGACAGGTGGGTTTTTGAGCCAGATAGATATAGCCAGACAGGTGAATAAAATAGCAAAGGCTTTCCGAAGCAACTCTAAGGGTGTAGGCGCCATCGAAGCCATAATAGCCCTGGGTATCCTGGGCATAGTTGCTCTTGCTTTCCTTGGCGGCTTACACACTGCTCTCAAAGCTGCCTCTACCGCTGATGAGAGGTCGGTAGCCCAAAGTCTAGCTCAGAGCCAGGTGGAGTATGTTAAGAACTGCGAATATCAGGCAGGTGCTTCCCCATCATACGAGCAAACAGATGTGTCATCTCCTGATCATCCTGGCTATACTGTCTCAATTGATGCTCCACCCATTGATCCAGACACGGGGAACCCTTTAGCCAATCCTGATGATGACATGGGCATCCAGAAAATAACAATTACTGTTAAGCATCATGGTAATGAAGTGCTTACATTAGCGGACTACAAAGTAGACCGCTAACTCTTCTATCATTGCGAGGAGCTTTGCGACGAAGCAATCTAATAGATAAATGAAAGGGAAAAAGCGTTTAAGTTTAAAAAGCTTAATAAGAAACCAGCGTGGTTTCGGTTTGGTTGAGCTGCTGGTGGCTGTTGCTTTAACTGGTATTGTTGCTGCTGCTGCCACTATGAGCATACATCAAGTGATTACCAGCACCGCCCTCAGCAATAACCAGAACATCGCCATAAACCAGGTACGCAATGCCGGTTACTGGATTAGCCGGGATGCTCAGATGGCTCAAAGTATAGTGGCCGCAAATCTGACGGCTCCAAAAGTCCTGGTTTTAGACTGGGTAGGTTTGGAATGGAAGGAAGGGTTTGATCAAGATGAGCGACAATGCACTAACGCTTACCATGTCGAATACCTCTATGCTGGTAATGAGCTTGAGCGCTACCAGAAGATAACCACCCGTAAATATACCACTGCAGGTCAGCTTGTGGAGACGGTTGAAAGCGAAAGCAGTATGTTAGTTGCCGACCACATTACCTCCTTTCCTGACCCTGTACTGAGCGGTGGTAAACTGGTAATAACCATAAAAGCCGAGTGCCGTGAGGCTGAGGAGGAGAGAACCTACGAAGTCAAACCCAGACCAACTGTCTGATACCTGAAGATAGGGGCTAAAAAATGAAGTTGCTAAAGAAAATAATTAAGGGAGAAAACGGACAAGCCTTGCCAATAGTCCTGATTTTGCTGGTTCTGGGTGGATTACTCATTGCTCCTGTTCTTGGCTATGCCTCTACCACTCTTAAAGTTGGTCAGATGCACGAGCAAAAAATGGCTGCGCTCTACGCCGCTGATGCTGGAATAGAAGATGCCATACATAAGATAGTAACTGACGACATATCATTGAGCGGTTTAGAGATGGGGGGCCTCCCTTATATTTACCCTCCAGAAAGCTTGCCGGTGATAAACAATTTAGCACTAGCTTCTATCACCGTAACCAAGTTAGCTTTGGTGTA
>DAOUTC010000089.1 GCA_030626915.1 Dehalococcoidia bacterium | reverse complement strand
ATTTAAAGTATAACACTCCTAAAGATATAAAATGTTACAATCTTTTTCAAAGGACGAGAAACGATAACATATGATGACCATAGACGGCGGAGCAAAGTCGGGGAGTGGAACTATAGTGCGCTATTCTGTGGCCCTGGCGAGCCTGATTGGGAGGGAAATAAAGATAGAAAATATCAGGGCGAGGAGGGATAAGCCGGGCTTAAGGGCGCAGCATCTTAAAGTTATCCAAGCTTGCCAGGAGATGTGTCACAGTGCGGTGAGTAATACCCACGTTGGTTCTAAAGAAATTACCTATACTCCAAAGGAAAGGTTTAAAGGAGGGGAATATAGCTGGGATATAGGGACAGCGGGGTCAACTACCATGTTTGCCCAGGCTATTTTACCTTTAGCTTGCTTTGCTGAAAGACCCTCTAAATTCAGGTTGGAGGGTGGACTATTTCAGGATTTTGCCCCCTCCGCCTATCATACGAAATTTGTTTTGCTTCCGCTGCTGAGACAAATGGGCACTCAAGCCGAACTTGAGATAATTCGTCCTGGCTATGTGCCAAAGGGAGGCGGGATTGTAGAAATCAAGGTTGAACCGGTGAAGAAATTAAAGTCTTTGAAGCTTACTGAGCAAGGGAAAATTCCTGGCATCAAAGGGATCGCCCTCTCCTCCCACCTGAAGGAAAGAGAGGTGAGTCGAAGGATGGCAAAAGAATGCCGCAAGGTATTAAGTTCTTATGGGTATAAGTCTGAAATCGAGGAGATTTACGATGAAAGTTCACTTCAGGAAGGTGCTGCCCTGGCAATATATGCTGAGACAAGTTCAGGTAGCAGAATAGGTGCGGATAAGGCAGGAAGACCAGGCAGGAGCTCTGAGTCTATCGGGAGGCATGTAGCTCAAAGTTTTTTTGAAGATATTAAAACTGGTGCCGCAGTTGATAGGTATATAGCAGACCAGCTCATCATTTACGCTGGCCTGGCTGAGGGGACTACTAAATACTCAGTTCCTGGAATCACCGAACATGTTGAAACAAACCTCTGGCTGATTGAGGAATTTCTCGGAAGCAAGACAAAGGTCAGCGGCAACCTAATAGAGATAGAAGGGATTGGCTTTGCATATTAAAATACTTAGCTAGAAAGGGGTAGGCATGGAAGGTTTAATCAAACAAGCAGCCAGGGACCTGGTGGAAAGTAAACATGCTATAGCACTAACAGGGGCTGGTATGTCAACTGAGTCAGGCATACCTGATTTCAGAGGGCCAAAAGGGATTTGGACTACCAATAAGAAAGCAGAGGCCGAGGCTTATAAAATGTACGAACTTTTCTTGAAGGAGCCTAAAACGTATTGGGTTGAGATATCAGGCTCCCAGGGGACATATAGAAAGTTTTATGAGGAGATTAGAAAGGCAAAGCCAAATCCAGGGCATCACGCTCTAGCAGAGCTTGAACGCCGGGGAATACTGAAATGCGTAATCACACAAAATATCGATGGACTACATATAAAGGCAGGAAATAAGAAGGTTTTGGAATATCATGGCAGCATTTACAAGCTAAGGTGCATCTCTTGTGGCTCAAGATTTGGAATTGAGGAAGTTTCTTTGGATGAGCTTCCGCCTCTCTGCAAATGCGGTGGAGTATTGAAGTATGATGTAGTTCACTTCAAGGAGCCAATACCCTTGGATGTCAGGGAGGAATCAGAAAGAGAAGCTTTAAGGTGCGACCTGATGGTTATTTGCGGAACATCAGCAGTGGTCTATCCCTTCGCTGATCTACCTATAATGGCAAGGTTTGGCTCTGGAAGATTACCTTTGGGATTATATGTAACTGGACATAAAACCAATGTGAAGATAATAGAGGTAAACGCAGAGCCAACACCGCTCACCCAGGAAGGTGTGTCAGACTACTTAATTCAGGGGAAAACTGGAGAGGTGCTGCCCAAGATAGTTGAAGAGGTGAAGAAGGCTCGCAAAATTTGAATTTCCTTATGTGCTATTCTACATCACTCTCTTCAACCTGGGATTAGGAGTGATGCCAGGCATTCTGCCTCTTTTGGCGATAGGCCTGCCTTCTACCTCGTGAAGGTCGGCGGTGAAGTCAATAGGCCGTGCATCGCTTATATAGCTGCCCACAGCGAAAATATCAACGGGTGCTCCTTCATCAATAAAATATCTGATGCGCTCCGGGTCAAGTCCACCACTGACAACAATCTTCACCTCTTTAAATCCCTCAAGATCCAGCCAGGCTCTCACTTCTTTGACCAAATCAGCGGTAACTCTACCTCTCTCTGAGGGAGTATCTAATCTTACACCTTGTAGCTTTCCCTGCATTGCTTTAGCTACAGTTACACTTTCCCTAACTTCATCCTCAAAAGTATCCACCAGGGCAATGCGTGCCGCCTCACTGGGCATATGTTTATCAAAGGCAAGAGTAGCTGTGGCAGTGCTGTCCAGGATGATGATGAGGGCATGAGGTATGGTACCGATGGGTTTCATGCTGGCAAGCTCAGCACCAGCGGTGCTAGCACAGCCACTACAGCCACCAACGATGGCAGAATATTCCATAACGCCAACTACCGAAGGGTGGACATGACGAGCGCCAAAACTGATAACGGGAATGCCTTGGGCAACATTAACGCATTCTCGGGCAGCAGTGGCCCAGCCACTACAATGGGCTAGAATGCCCAGATAAGTAGTCTCATAAGTCCCATAGCTTTGGTAAGGGGCCTTTATACGCAGGACTACTTCTTTTTTAGCGAAGGATTTGCCTTCCGCTAGTGCCCAGACCTCACGATTACCTTCAGGAAGCACCTTTTCTAGCAGGGTTTTAACCTCTTCTATACCACAGAGGATGCCAGCTCCTCTGGGAAATACCTCCATAGTGGCTATAGGGTTGATACCTTCCTTCTTAAGTATTTCCACAGTGCGAGGAAAGTAAATATCAGCGGTTTCCCCGCTCAGCCAAGAATCGGGAATTTCAAACTTTGGTTTAGGCAAGTTGACTTCAGGTCTAATTAGCTTGGCACCGAGCACCTTTTCCATATGCTCCAGGGCGAAGAGATGAGCCCTATTGTCGAAGGAAGCAACACAATCGACGGGGATTTCAACTTCGTAGCCCCTGTTTCTGGCATCAATTACTGCCTGCAGAACACAAATATGAGTGCATACACCACAGACGACTATGGTTTCGGGCTTGAGTGCCTCTAGTTTCTTTTCCAGAAGAGTATCATAGAAACTGCTAAAAGTTCTTTTTGGTATTATTTCACCAGGATATGGGGAAAGTTCGGGTATGATTTCAGCTTCAGCGGTGCCTTCAATACAATGCGGCGGGAACATTCTGAATTCTGGGTCATCGGGTGCATGGTGGTCACACAGGTAGAAGATTTTCGAGTTCTGTTCTAACTCTCGCTCCAGCAGTTTCTTGACATTGGGTATGATACTTCGGGCGTCGACGCCACAGTAAAGTGGATAACCTTCCTCGAAAAACCCACGTAACATGTCTGATACAAGTACTACCCTAGCCATAACTTCAATGACTGATTATAGGACTTCTTGGGCTTCCTGTGCAAACGGCGGTTAGTGAGAAGCTCTGCATTCCTCGCTCGTCATCCTCTGGTTCAGGACCTTGGGTTGCTCTGTCATCAATGATCAAGGTGCTCGCGTCGATAATCTTGCTTCAAGAAAGCGATATAATCCTCTGGTAGAGAAGCTGACTTCCCGCTATCATCCACTTTCAAAGCCTCGAAGATTCTCTGTGACATGTTTATTCCATTGTCTATCTGGTATGTCAAGCCGCAATACTGCCACAGCAGGAACCACAATCAGCGCGATGTAGTGAGATTGTTCAATTTCTATCATATTTTCTAGATCGGCGAGGCACTCTGCCTTCTTTCCAGCGTCAGCCCATCTTCTCCTTGAACTCAGTGTCTAAAATGACGGACACAGGTGAATACCATGGCTACATTATATTTATTGGCTACGGCGATTACCTCTTTATCCCTTACAGAGCCTCCTGGCTGGATAATGGCAGTAACTCCGTGGCTAATGGCCAACTCCGGACCATCGGCGAAAGGGAAGAAGGCGTCTGAGGCCAGAACACTACCCCTGGCTTGCTCGCCAGCTCTTCTTAAAGCCAGTTCAACACTTACCACGCGGCTTGGCTGTCCTGCTCCCATGCCTAATAATGTTTTGTCCTTAGCAACAACTATAGCATTGGATTTTATGTTTTTAACTGCTTTCCAGGCGAAGAGCAAGTCTGATAGTTCTTGCTCTGTGGGTTGGCGATTGGTAACTGTATGAGGTTGAAGCTCTGACTCGGTGAAGAAATCTGGGGTTTGAGCTAGAAAGCCACCCCTGACATAGCGGAAATCAAGATGGGATTCTTCGTTTTTCTCAGAATGACAATGGAGTGGTACTTCAACCAGGCGTAAGCTCTTTTTACGCCTTAATAGTTCGAGAGCTTCCTCCTCATATCCCGGGGCAACAATGGCATCATAATGAGCTTTGTCTATTTCTTGTGCCGTAACTAAATCAATAGTCTGATTGCTGGCTACTATGCCGCCAAAAGCAGCTACAGGGTCGCCGCTTAGAGCTCTGCGGTAGGCTTCAGCTAAGTTATCATGGCTGGCAAGTCCGCAGGGATTGGTATGTTTTAATATAGCGATTGTAGGAGAGGTAAAGCTGCTGAGCACAGTTAAGGCAGCATCAAAATCAAGCAGGTTATTAAAAGAGACCTCAGAACCACTGAGTTGTTTTAGTGAAGCTAAGCCATTTTGTGGTTGTCTCACGTTTTGCTCAATATAAAAGGCGGCTTTTTGATGAGGATTCTCACCATAGTGAAGGTCATAAGCTTTCTTTAATGCTATGGTCATCTCTTCGGGGAAGCTTTCTTTGCCTAAATATTGCGCAATAGCAGTATCATATATAGCTACATGCTGGAAAGCTTTTTGAGCTAATCTTTTTCTTTCTTCTAAATCTACATTGCCCTGGTGTAGCTTCTGCAAAATTGCATCGTAATCTTCAGGGTCAACTATCACTAGAACAGAAGAAAAATTCTTGGCTGCTGAGCGAATCATAGTTGGTCCACCAATGTCGATGTTTTCCAACGCTTCATCTAAGGAAACTTCTCCTCTGGTTACCGTCTCAATAAAGGGGTAGAGGTTTACTACAACCACGTCGATGGTTTCGATGTGGTTTTGACTTAGTTCAGCTAGATGCTGAGGGAGGTCCCGCTTGGCTAAAATGCCACCATGGACTGCGGGGTGTAAAGTCTTCACCCTACCATCAAGGATTTCAGGAAAGCCAGTAAGCTCTGAGATACTATGGGCTTTTATGCCAGCAGCCTCCAGTGCCCTTTTAGTTCCGCCAGTACTAAAAACCTCAATGTCT
>DAOUTC010000067.1 GCA_030626915.1 Dehalococcoidia bacterium | reverse complement strand
TAACATAACGCTTTACCTGCCATTCCACAGGGATTGCAGTGAGTATAGCATCTTGATTTAGCCTCCGCTACTGCTGCAGAATTCAGACTTCAAGCTACTTGAGCCTCAATGTCCCTGTGTAAGCTCTCTTAATTCCTTAGCCATCGCTTGCCAATGTGTGCCTTGCCAATAGATGCGATGGCATGAAGGACATTCCATATATTGTTCTTGAGTTTTAAAGACACGGGGCGGGACTAAGTTTTGCACCTCCACCCTGCTTCGAGGTATAAGCATCCGGTTGCATTCAAGGCAAAGAGAAAAAGGCCGGAAATAATAGTCTAAATTCAAGGCTTTCGCCGTTTCCCGTAGCTGGGCTTTAGGGTCATCATGCTTGATAAGTATAGCCTTGAGCTTACCATCTGTAACCAGACGCCTTTTAATGATCTGGGTATCTTTGGTCAAAATCACCCTGCCCTCATTAAGGGCAATTTCAATCATTTTGCCACCGTCCTTTTCCTTAAACAGTAAGGTATCATAACCTATCACCCTCAGCCACTTGGCTAACTTGCCCACATTATTATCCACAATGAATTTAATTTCCATAGCTCTTACACGGGACAAGAATAATGTAATAGTTGCTAACTGACTTAAAGCCACTTGCGGCGGCGTAGGTAAATAAACATGCCTGCGCCCACGAGTGCCATAACTGAAAGCAAGATGCCAAGTGGTAACAGATTGCCAGATTCTATTCCTCCTGGTAAGGGGATATTCATGCCAAAAATGCCGGATAGCAGGGTAGGTGGGGCCAGAATTGCCATAATGATAGTCAGCACCCGCATTATCTCTTGAATTCGATGTGAGGTTAACCAATTGCTGGTATCGGCAAGCCCATCCACGACCTCTTTGCAATCTTCAAGCCCGTCCCAAATCTTACGAATATGGTCAGCAATATCACCGAAATAAATTTCCTGCTCCTCCTTGAAAAAGGGATAGTCTTCTCTTTCCAGTGTTTCGAGCACTGGGATCTGAGGGCGAATGACGCGACGAAAAGAAATAAGGTCACGCCGAATCAGGGAAATCTGACGCACTGTCTCAGGGACAGCTTTAGTGAAGATGACATCCTCGATATCATCAATACTTTCTGTGATCTTACCCAGGATAGGAAAGCAATAATTGACCAATCTATCAAGGATGTGGTAGAGGAGGAAGCTTGAGGTTCTCCCTAAGTAAGTTTGGCGACTTTTCTCATGAATCTGGCATTCACGAAAGAACTTCGCTAGCGGCTTGAGATTGGCGGAGCAATGTACGGTAACCACATAATTCTCCCCAATAAAAATATCTACCTCGCTGGGTCGTGTTATACGATTTTCCTTATCAAAAACAGGGAAATGAAGGACTATGAACAGATGGTCTTCGTATTCATCGATTTTGGGACGCTGCACACGACTAAGTACATCGTCTAAATTGAGAGGGTGGAAATTAAAATGCTGCTCCAGAAATTCAACCTCGTCGCCGGAGGGCTTCTCAATGTAAATCCAGCTTAGTTTGCCTTCACTAATTGAATCTATGTTTAGCTCTTTCTGTTCAACGGCTGACATAAACATCCACCACTAAAGAAAATTTCCCATATTTTACCATTAATTTCGTGGCTAGACTAGCGTTATATTTATTCATGTTGGTGTGTTGGAGTTCTACGATTTTGTCACTGTCTCCTTCATAGAAGGAAAGGTAACCTCTCCTGCTGCTAGCTTGTCATAGAAGGTATTGCTATATATGTGGAATATTTCCTCTTAAAGATACCAAAGACCTTTTCCCTACGCTCTTTAATAATTTTTATTCCCTTGTAATCTTTATAAAAAAGTTTCATTTTATAATTACTGGGATTTTCACCACGAGACTTTATCTCTTTCAACAGTTTCATAATAAGTTCCTGGATTACAGCCTTAATATGTTCCTTTTCTCCACTCTGCATAGTGGGATGTTCTTCTTCATACTTTGCTACCCTTCTTCTAATGGTAAAGTCTACTGATACAAAAGCAATCATAATAAGTATGGGGAAAGCAAGAAGAGCATAGTATATTGTTGGTGTGAGCATAGGGGCAAATCCGAGCCTGATTAGCAAAGCTAAAATCATAAGAATTAAACATGTGAAGAAAAGTCTCCTCAATGTCATAACTATCTTTATCAATCTGGGCAATCCTGGAATAGTATTGGGAAGGTAGACAATTTCCTCTACATCAGGCTTTATCTTCCTCCAAACACCTATAGAATTTATCCTTTTGAAAGAATTCTCTATAGCCTCAGTTCCTACTCGCCTGAAGGCACGTATGCCGTCAAGCTGCAAAATTAGATAGTGCAAATCTGATACTCTATCTACTTCTCTTTTTCTGCCGAACCCTGGCGTGGGGAACTTATAATATCCCATTCATCTACTTCACTATACCACTTCTTTTTCGTTCCAAGCAAAGCTCTAGATTTCCATTTCATGCTTTTTGGTTCTTCTTTTAGGTAACTGAGAAGTTCGTTTATCCTTCCTTCTACAACTCTTATATCCTCTTCACCTAAAGCATCATAATTACCAAGAGAATCTCTAATTTTCTGAAGGTTTGTCGTTGCGGTGTAATAAAAACCCCAATCAGATAACAAGCTGGCTCCAATTGAGGCTTGATTTATCTTTTCCTTATCCTCCTTTCCCAGCTCATGGGCTCTTATCAGTATTATGGCATCCTTGATATCCTTCTCATTCATTCTTACTATTTGTATCTTTTGTAGCAATAGCTCTGCTGGTGGAATAGTAGGAGAATCGACTTCCAGTCGATTCTTGAAATCGATGGTGTGATTCATCTCTAATTTATCAAAGAAAACTTCTACCATGGGGATTCTTTGCCCATAATATATATGTCTTTTCTTACCATAGTAGTAAAGCATCGTCTGGTTGATTGTAAACCCACGATTTTGGAAGAATTTGAGCAGCTGACCTCGAAATTTACCATAGCTAACGAAGTCGATGTCTGTAAATACCTTCTTGCCTAACCTCTCGAGATTTTCCCATAATTGCTTATATTCTTGACTATGAAGGTATATTGCCAGCCCCCCCATAATCCTTAATATGATGCCTTTATCTTCTGCCTCCTTTACACACGCTTTTGCTTCTTCAATAAAAACAGAAGGAGGAGGCCATTCTTCCTCAGGAATTTCGGGGGGTAACCTAAACCTATTCAATTTACTGCCCCTATTAACCTGATACAAACATATAGTCTTTTACCTTATTCTTTTCTAATGTGATGATGACCCCCCTCAAAATAGCCTCTGTATATTCACTACCTGGATTCATACAGGTCGTTCTACCTATCTTCTGGATACCCCTAGATTCGTGGATATGCCCATGTAGGCCTAAAAGTGGCTGATATTTCTTGATGGCATTAAGCACAGCTTTACTACCAGCAGGAATTATCTGATCAGTTGAAGGCACGAGGTCCTGCGATAGTTTTGGGGCTTGATCCAGCTGGGTATCATATGGCGGCACATGAAAGTTAAACAGGGCATTTTCCATATCCGCAACTTGTGAGACTAATTTGTCAATCTTTTTCTCCAGCTCCTCCTCTGAACATTCTCGCGGGGTATCCCATGGTGTAGGGTTAGCCCAGGAGAGAGTTATCATTTCGTGGCCCTTAACGTCAACTTTTTTATCCCCGGCATTGACTATGTAGGTAGAACTATCTAATACTGTATCCATCTCCAGAATATCATCGTTGCCTGCAGCCATAAACATCTGTATATTGCTTCCCTTTAACCTTTCCTCAGCAAGCCTAACCCAGTTGTTTAATCTTTCCAGCACCAATCTTTCAAACAATTCCTCAATTTTACCTGCCCCCAACGAAATCTTCGTGGCTCGTTCATCTATTCTTCCCTCAATGGTTTTCCCCTCAGCTTTTAGTTTTTCCATCTCTTCGAGGTCGGTATAAAAATAATAATTACCCATGGCAGCAATACTCTTTTCCAGTGATTGTAATTCCTCTTTAGTCTTCATTATTCTTCGCTGCCCTAAGAAGTTACAAACGTAAGTGCCATCAGGTTGACTTATAATGGGATTAATCATCTTGCCACAGAGGTCACCAAGCAGAATACCCACTTCAACATTGTAAATCTTTAAGGCATTGAGAAATTTTCTAAAACAAACCTCTGAACCATGGACATCAGTGGAAAAAAGTATCCTCATCTTTCAATCCTTTCTCCTTCTCCATTTAAGCTTCCCCCGAGCTATAGCTCGGGGGAAGCAACACTCACACCATTAACAAACATCCCCAGAATCACTCAGGTGGTATTTCTTTAAACGCTAATGTGACATCAATGCCCTCTTTAGCTCTTTTGCTCTTCCAAATGAAATACCACCCAACACCAAGCAACCAAACAACTATGAAAATTACAGTCCACACATCGTGCATAAATGCAAAAGCCTCAGATATATAGTAGGCATACACCAGTAAACCACACAGAATTAGAGCTATACACCCAGATATCGTGGCTACAGGCACCGGACCTATACGCCAAGCTTTGTAGGGAGATGCATCCCAGATATGCCCCACTTTTTTAACATATGGAAAAATTATGCAAGATATTGCTGTTATCCCAAATACTGAGACCAGTTGCATAACCTCTACCGAAACGGCACCAAGAATCTCAGGGTTCATACAATAGTGTATGAGAGCCGCCTGTGAGGCTATCAACATAGCCAGGAGAAGTTTAACTGGCTGGCCAAATCTGGGGGAAAGGTCAGTAAACCATCTTGGCCCCAGCCTATCCATTCCCCAGGCAAATGCAGCTCTACTCCAAGCAATATAGGAAAATGCCACCCATAACCAATTTGCCACTATAAAGGAACTAGCCATTATGAAACCAAGTACTTTATTAAAACCTACCATCATGGCTGCCATATCAATATAAATTGTTGGGAATGGGAAAGTATAACCCGCCAATCCTTCCTCATCTATCCAGGCCAAGGCATGTATGCCCTCCCAGCCTACCATACGTTGATAGGCTAAACCAACCCACAGCAAGAAAGCGATACATATTACCGCATTAAGTATTTGCGCCCTGAATATATTTTTCCTCGGGCTCTTAACTTCACCGCCAATGAAGGTGATAATGTAACCGTATACAGCAATCCAACTGACGGGCAGCATCATTCCAAGTGTTGCAGTCCAGTTCCAGGTTTCCGGTATTCCCCCCATAGCGGCTGAAGCACCACTAACGGCAGCACCCCAATCTAAAGACCCAGTCTGTGCTGCCCAACTATTCCACATTGATACGAATTCCGTATGTGAGGTAGTGCTGATTATGATACCGGCTATGACAGCGCCGATAATCGACCATGTAACGAATACTTTTTGTATTCTGAAATAAAACCTCATCCCCGCTAAGACCGCCAGGAACGCTAACACATTTACTATGGTGGTCACGCCATACAAGCCCCATCCAGATGTAAAGGGCTCTACAGCCTCGGAGGCTATCCCAATAGTGCCCGCCATTATCGGCAGCCCTACTTCACCTACCCATGGAGCTAGCACCCATATCCAGGCCAGCATGACAAAACCGGCGTTGCAAAAACTTACCCCTAGTCCTACAGTTGGATGTATAATTCGGGAATTATACACATAGCTTCCGCCACTCCGCGGCATCGAGCCTCCTAGCACTCCCCATACAAAGGCGAAGCCAAAGCCAACCAGAATCAAAGTAATTACGGCAGCCAATCCAAGATTTGCCCCCGGAAGCCAGGCAAAACTAGCAAGAACAAACCACAGGCAAACAGGTATGGCATTATTCATAATGCCAAAGTAGGTACTATCAAGCAATCCCGCTTCTCTAGTTAAGCCACTTGCTTTTCTGGCAAATACTTCTACTCTTTCTGCCATTTTTTAAACCTCCTTTTCTTTAATTTATGGGTAAAACAGTCTCATTAAAACAATAATTCTCTCAACTTTGTTAACTTTAACCTCCTTTCTCAAAATTTTCTTCCCCGGTCTTTCCCAGGCGTCTTTTGTCTCAATAGGCATCACCTCCTATTACTTTAAATCAGGTACAATTCCCCTGATGACTGCTAAAGTCCTTTCAATATCTTCTTCAGTATGCTGCACAGAAACAGTCCAGTGCTCATCTGAATGAGGCGCAATCCATATACCATTATTTACCAACCAAAACCAGAATTTTGTGAGCATGTCATTATTGTAGTATTTGATAAAGGTTCTGTAATCATAAATTTCGCGCTCTGTAAAGAAAACCATTCCACAGGGACCCATGCTATTAACATAACCAGGAATGCCATTGTCCTTCATCGTCTTCCTGATACCATCTGCTAATTTATCCTCAAGCCTGGTAGCATGTTCAAGGTTTTCCCTGGTTAGAACCTCCCTTAAAGCGGTTATACTTGCTCGTATAACAAGTGGATTGGCACTATATGTTCCTCCGTGAGCCACATCTCCAGGCTTTATAAGCTCCATGATTTCTTTTTTGCCCCCAAATGCGGCTAAAGAGAAACCGCTGCCAATGCATTTACCCAGTGTAACTAAATCCGGCGTTATATGATAATATTCACATGCTCCACCAAAAGCTACCTTGAACCCTGT
>DAOUTC010000052.1 GCA_030626915.1 Dehalococcoidia bacterium | reverse complement strand
CACCTGCTACTATGGGGACAACATACTGATAGGCACAGAGACGGTCACCGTAGGACCTGGCGGGTCCACGGAAGTAACCTTCTACTGGGATACAACGGGAGTTTCCCCTGGCACTTATATGATAACAGCGTGGGCTGATTCAAGCAGAGCCATCGAGGAAATAGATGAAGGCAATAATTGATGCACTTACGAAGCGGACGTTGAAGTTGTGTCACAAGCAGTTCCACCCCCGCCCGTAGGTGGCGAAGTTTATCCCGTGAGTAAGCTTTGGGTTTTGGCTCCTTGGCTTGCCTTGTTTGCAGCTATTATGGCTGGCGCTACCATACTCATGAGACGCCGCAGGGCTCAGAGCTAAGTTTAGGAGATCGCCCCTCATTAGAACTTTACTTCAAATTTATGGCATAATAAGAGCGGAGTTACTCTGCATTGATTTTACTGAGAGAAAGGTTGTTGCAAGATTGAGCCCAGAGCTTAGAGGCATTAAGGCTGCAGACGCAATCAAAGCATTGGAAAGAGCAGGAGGCGTACGCAAGTCTGGCAAAGGCGATCACATTAACATCAAAATGCCGAATGGCAGAATTATCACTCTTCGCGGCAAGGGTGAAGTAAAAGTTGGTCGTCTCAAAGATGCTATTCATGAGGCCGGCTTAACTACAGAGGAATTCTTGAAGTTGCTAAAATGAGGGGGGTCTTTATGGAGTATACCATTATCGTTTATGAAGCTGAGGAAGGCGGATATTGGACTAAGGTGCCTGCCTTACCTGGTTGCGGGTCGCAGGGTGAGACCTTTGACGAGGCTCTAGCAAATACCAGGGAGGCCATAGAAAGCCACATCCTGGCCCTCCGTGAGGATGGGCAGGAGATCCCGGTTGAGCTATCCTCAATGTATGGTAAGGTAAAGGTGGCTGTCTGATAATGCTGACTGCGTAAGCCTTCTTTCTGTTTCAGGGATTGCTTATCCTCCTGTAGGAATATGTGAGAGGCTTACCTTGTAAATAAAATCGCCGTTCTAGCACCTTGGTTCGCCTTGCTTCTAGCTATTATAGCTGGTGCCACCATATTTGTGAGACGCCGCAGGGCTGAGAGCTAAGCTTAAAGCCAAGGGGGGAATTCACCCTCACCTAACCTCTCCCTTCGAGGGAGAGGAATGTGACGAAGCGGGGGCAAGTTTTTTAATGGCTTGCCCTCTTTTTTTAAGGCAGGTGCTGGCTTACCCAATTGATGCAAGTAGTGAAACAAGCTAAAATGTAGGTAAATTACCGGAAGGTCGTTAATGGCTAGAATCGTTAAGGAGATCGAAGTAGGTGGAAGAGCTTTAAGAGCACTCTTCGATAGCGGTTCTCTTCGTTCCTACATTAAGGCTGAATTCCGTCCACCAACCGCTCGTAAGGTAAAGCCGATCACAGTAGGCTTGGGTGGAGGGGTTCATCAATTGGATGAGCGTTGTGACCTCACCGCCACTATTGATGGCCTGCAGTTCGATATGACTGCTTACATCATTGAGGAGCTTGGCGAGACTGAACACGGACCTCTGGATGCCATGGTGGGAGCTCTGACAATGGAGGAATGGTATATCAAGTTAGACCCCCGAACAGGCGAACTGGACCTTTCAGGCCTCAGAAAAAGGGAGTTCACTGAATATTAGGGAAGTAATTGGTCAGGCTGGGCAGAGGAGACTTTTCTGAGTCTGATAGCTTGAACCCCACCAGCAACACGAAAAAAGTTAAACATTGACTAAACCAAAGGCTAAGAAGACCAAAGGCAAGCCCCGTAAGAGGGGTTTCCCTTGGTTTGTCTGGCTGGCTATCACCCTGGGGATTGTTGCTATCGTTGCCTTTGTCCGCACCTGTCCGGTAAGCAAGCCGGCTAGCTTGAGCCAGCCTGGCGAGCTCAAAGCAGCCATTGTTGACCAGCTTTACAGCCTTCAGCCAAATGAGGACTTTATTATCCAGGTGACTCAAGAGCTTGAGGATTATGGTTTTGAAGTTGATACTTACCAGGGTGATGAGGTTACCGTTGACCTTTATCGTCGACTGCCAGGCTATGGGTATGAGTTAATCATCTTCCGTGCACATTCTGGCTTGTTGGGTAGCAAGGGGGAGGCAATTGAAAGAACCTGTCTCTTTACCAATGAGCCTTATAGTGAAACAAGGCATATTTCTGAGCAACTGTCTGACCAACTAGCGAAGGCAAGAATTGCGGAAAATTATCCCTGGGTTTTTGGCATAGGAGATGAGTTCGTCATCCAGAGCATGGAAGGAGAATTTGACCATGCAGTTATTATAATGATGGGCTGCTCCTGTCTTTATCTGGAAGACCTGGCACAAGCTTTTATTGCTAAAGGCGCTTCAGCTTATCTCGCCTGGGATGGCACGGTTGACTTGGATTACGTAGACAAAGCTACTCCCTATTTAATAAAGCAATTATGTGTGGACAAGGTGACTGTAGGAAAGGCAGTAACCAGCACCATGAACGTAGTAGGACCAGACCCAAAATATCATGCGATTCTAAAATATTATCCACCGCAAAGCGCCAATAAAAACCTAGAACAGCTAATTTCTGGCTTCATTTGATAGGACCTGTCAAGGCTTTGACTCGCTGAGGCTTTAAAAACGAGCGTGGTAACAGGCGGGGATAAACCCCGCCACTACGAAGGGAGATTGCCACGCTTCGCTCGCAATGACACTCCCTACTGTCGTTGCGAGACACGCCAGTGCCGAAGCAATCCGAATTACGCAGAATGAGATTGCCACGCCTTCGACTCGCAATGATGGGGAAAGAATTCACATATCACTAATACTATGAACGAGACACAAGTTTGCTTGGTAGGGAATAGTTTGCTATTATTATAGGTGAGTAAAACATGGCAAAGTTTCTGGTATATTTAGAGCCATTAGAGGAAGGAGGCTTCATGGCAACGGTGCCAGCGCTTCCTGGCTGTGTTACTTGGGGTGATAGCAAAGAGCAGACGTTATCTAGAGTCGCTGAAGCTATTCAAGGTTATATAGTTTCCCTGCAAAAGCATGGTGAAGAGGTACCCTCAGGCGCAGAACAAGGAGCTGTCGAGAGTGTTGAGGTTCCCGTTGCATGAGGAGGCTGCCAGCTCTTAAACCTGGCGAAGTAATCCACATTCTAGAGCGAGCTGGCTACTATATTGACCATGTTCATGGCAGTCATTACCAAATGTATCATCCCCTAAGCCGAAGACGCGTTACCGTTCCTTATCATGGTAATAGAGACATTCCTCGCCGGGTAGTGCAGTTTATTATTAAGCAATCTGGCTTGAGTCGGGAAGAGTTTCTCTCCTTACGGCAATAGACTGGATTCAAGTAACGTAATAGCCCCCCTGCTCTTAAATTATCTAAAGAGATTGCCACGCCTTCGGCTCGCAATGACAGGTGGGAGGTGAGATTGCCGCGATTCCCCTTTGCGGAATTTACCTTGGGCGAGATTCTTTGGTCGCTTCACTCCCTCAGAATGAAAGTCCCTAACCACTAAGGCGGGGATAAACCCCGCCACTATGAAGAATCAGTACACTGTTTTGACAAACTTATGGCTCAATGCTATTATAATTTACATAAGAACTGGTTTTAGTTTAAGGGGTTACTGTTAAAGATATGGTAGGTTTGTTTAGTGGGGAGGTCAGGGGGTGGCTTTAATTGGACGACGGCGATAGTTGGCTTTTATTAGCCTTTCTAATTTGTCTGGCACTTTCAGCTTTCTTTTCCAGTGCTGAGGCAGCTTTTGTCTCTCTGCCCAAGCTACGCATAAGATATTTGGTGGAAAGTGGAATTAAGGGAGCCAGACAACTAGCCAAAGCCGCTGATAAGCCAGAGAAGCTTTTAGCCACTGTTTTGCTGGGTAATAACCTGGTAAATGTGGCTGCGGCTACACTGGGTACCATCATAGCAGTAGCAGCCTTTGGCTTACCCTGGGGACCAATCATAGCCACCGTGGGAGTGACAACCTTGATTTTGGTCTTTGGAGAGGTTATTCCCAAATCCATAGCTATGCGGCATGCTCAGCGGCTATCTTTAGTTTATATTAATCCGCTAAGGGTAATACAGTGGTGTCTTTATCCTTTTGTCTTAGCATTGAGTCGCATTGGTTTAGGATTTACCAAAATGGTGTCTGAGTCTGCAGAAGATAAGGAGTTGGTCACCGAAGGCGAGATACGCTCCGCCATAAGCGTTGGTGAAGATGAAGGAGTGGTGGAGGAGGATGAGGCGAAGATGTTGCACCAGGTATTTGAGTTTACTGACTGTCCTGTAAACAAGATAATGATTCCTAGAACGGAGATTAGTTGGGTGGAGCAAGGAACGAAGTTAAGCGATTTTCTAGCCATTTATGCTCAAACGCCTTATAGCCGCTTTCCAGTGTATAAAGATAATACTGATAATGTGGTGGGCATCTTGTTTGCTAAGGATGTGCTCATGCAGTTAACCAGTGACTCCGCAAACCAAGAAATGCTCATTGATGATTTGGTGCGGCCGGCTCACTTTGTGCCTGAGACCAAGCATCTGGGAGAACTTCTTACTGAGATGAGAGACGGTGGTTATCACATAGTAATCGTTGTGGATGAGTTCGGGGGCATAGCTGGGATGGTTACCTTGAGGCAATTAACTGAAGAGATTGTGGGCGATATCAGGCATGAACTAAGTGAAGAAGATAGAGACTTTGTGGTAACAGGCGATAACGCCTTTCAACTGGATGGTGGATTCCATGTGGAAGAGGCTAATGAAGAATTGGGGTTGGGGCTGCCTGCAGGCGATTACGAGACTGTGGCTGGTTTTATTCTTAGCCGTCTGGGCAGGATACCCATACCGGGTGAGCAATTGAAATACCGCAATTTGAAATTTGTCATAACCGAGATGCGTGGAGTGAAGATAGAGAAAGTCATGGTAACCAGGGAAAAGGAGGATGCAGCGGCTGCGTCTTAGCTTTGGTCGTGGGGAGGAAGTTAAATTTATTTCTCATCTGGATGTGCTGAGGTTTTGGGAGAGGGCTTTCAGGAGGGCTAAAGTACCTTTGGCTTATTCCCAGGGTTTTACTCCCCACCCACGAATTTCAGTGGCAGCGCCTTTACCGGTGGGGGTAAGCAGCGAAGCCGAACTCATGGATGTATGGCTAAGATGCTGGATGCCTCCTCAATCTCTTATCATGATGACGAAGAACCAGTTGCCTCTGGGATTCGATATATTTGATGTGTGGGAGGTAGGGCTGAATATTCCCTCGCTCCAGTCCTGTCTTGCCTTTGCTGAGTACCGTGTGGCGGTAGGGAGCAGTAAGACGGAGCAAGAGGTACAGGCTTCACTTCATTCTTTGCTGCAAACCAGGGAGTTACCCTGGCATCACTTCAGAGAAGATAAAATGAAATTATATGATTTGCGAGCCCTGATAGATGATTTGTGGCTCATGGGCTGCCGTTCTGAACCAGGTGAAGAATATATATGTGTTTTAGGGATGAGATTACGCTGCGGTGCTAAAGGCAGCGGTAGGCCGGAACAAGTAATTGCTGCTCTGGGATTTCCACAACGCCCTCAATTTATTCACCGTACCAAGCTCATTTTGAAAGAAATGTTGCCCTGAATGGGACCGCTGACTCTTCGTCTGGTTCGGAATAAAGTCTGTGAGCAGGCAGTGAAGCAAGTTAAGGAGGCAATTTATTGAAGCTTATTTTAGTCAGACATGGGGAAACTCGTTGGAATAAAGAGGGGCGTGTTCAAGGTACTAGCAGCGATACTGAATTAAGCGATAAGGGAATAAAGCAAGTTAATAAGTTAGCATTATTCTTAAAGGATGAAAACATCGCGGTAGTAGTTTCTAGCCCTTTGAAGCGTACTGTGGCTATGGCTAAGGCTATAGCTAGTCAGCACCAGTTACCTGCAGAGATAGACGATGGACTCAGGGAGCTTGACTTTGGCGCACTGGAAGGCGTTTCTTTTTCTAAATCGAGTATATCCTTTGGTCAGTTTTTAATGCAGTGGTGTCAGAAAGGAGTATCAGAAAGATTGCCTGGTGGTGAAAGCCTGGCTGAACTGCAAAAAAGGTGCTGGACCACTGTTGAACGCTTGCTAACAGAGTATAAGACTGAAACAGTAGTAATAGTTAGTCATTATTTTGTTATCATAGCTATCCTGCTTAAAGCATTGGATTTACCTTTAGAATATTTCACCAAATTCAAATTAAGCCCTGGCTCAATAACTATCCTTGAGTTCAAGGATTGGGGGACTCGTCTGGTGACTTTTAACGATACTTCCTATTAAAATGTTATTATGATTCTCCCTTGTCATTGCGAGGGGCGTCAGCGGTTGCGAGGCGTAGCCGAAGCAAACTCGGAGCAGAACTCCTCGCTCAAGCTCGGCAATCTCTATGAAAATGATTGAACTGGAGTCAAGCGTTAAAGATTTTATTCGCCAGCATAACCTGATTTCGCCCGGGGAGACGATAGTGGTGGCAGTATCAGGTGGTGCTGATTCAGTTTGCTTGCTGCATGTGCTGGCGGGATGCCAGGCAGAACTTGACATAAAGCTTTATATAGCCCACCTGAACCACCAACTTCGGGGTGCTGAATCTGAAGCGGATGCCAAATATGTGGCTGACTTAGCTGCCCGTCTTGATGTCCCTGTTACTGTGGGTAAACGAGATGTGGCTGCTTATAAAGCTGAGAGAGCTTGCTCTACTGAAGAGGCTGCCAGGGAACTGAGGTATGATTTTCTGGCTAAAGTAGCTGATGATGTTGGCGCTAATCGAGTGGCAATAGGTCATACCCGGGATGACCAGGTGGAAACTATTTTAATGCATATATTGCGAGGCACGGGAACTTCTGGATTGCGAGGCCTTGAGCCTTGCTCACCCATACCCTATAGTAAAGGAATGTCATTGCGAGCGTCTCCTGTGTCATTGCGAGCAAAGCGAAGCAATCTACTAGCCATAAGACCTCTTCTTGATGTTACCAGAGAGGAAACGATGAATTATTGTCAGGAACACCAGCTTGAACCCCGCATTGATTCTTCTAATCTTTCCTTATCCTTTTTCAGAAATCGATGTCGATTGGAACTATTGCCTTTGCTTAGAGAATATAACCCGAACGTGGACCAAGCTCTACTTCGCCTGGCTGAAATCGCTAGCGACGATGTCTCTTTTATACAGCGGCAAGCTCTTCAATTGTGGGAGGAGATGGCCAAATTGGAGGACGGCGTCATTTATCTGGATAAGAAAAAAACCGCTGTTTTATCCTTAGCTTTGCAAAGAGAGTTAATAAAATTGGCGCTGGCCAGGATTTTGGGAAATACCAGGGATATTGAAGCCAAGCATATTGAAGCAGTAAGGGGTTTACTAAGTAAGCCGGTGGGTAAAAGGGTTTCTTTGCCTCATAACATTGTTTGTTGGAATGAATATGATGAAGTTGCCATTGCGAGTCAAAGTCCTGAGTCTAGCCAAGGGGCAGCGAAGCAATCTTATGTCCCTCTATTGCAAGGTGAATTTCCCCTTAAAGTGCCCGGGGAGACAATTTGGCCTGGATGGCGAGTGATAGCCAGCATCGCTCCTGTCACTGCGAGTTTTTCCCTATCGTCATTGCAAGGCTTGTCCCGAGCGAAGCGAGGGAACTCGACGAAGCAATCTCAAAGCAGTCTCGTTGCTGAATTTGATTTGCGGATAGCAGGAAATGAACTATTTGTGCGTCAGCGCCAGCCAGGGGATAGTTTTTATCCCTTAGGCATGGACGTGCCTAAAAAGCTGCAACGCTTTATGGTTGATGCTAAGATACCTCTTTCCTGGAGAGATCATATCCCTCTGGTCTGCTCTCCCCGGCAAATCCTTTGGGTGGTGGGCTGGCGCATTGATGATAGGGTCAAGGTTACTGAGACTACCAGGGAAATTCTCCGTCTGGAGTTTATCAGGCTATTATGAAAGCAGTATAGTTTGGCTGTCACCCTGACCCTGAACGAAGTGAAGGGGAAGGGTCTCTAGATTCTTCGCGCAGCCTGTCCTGAGCGGTGTGAGATTCTTCGCTACGCTCAGAATGACAAAGTGCAGCTACTTTCGCAAGGCACTATAAAAAGCAAAATGCAAAACCAATCTTTAATTTTTGTGGCGAGGTCTCTGCCCCTGTCTCAAATCGGCTCTTT
>DAOUTC010000116.1 GCA_030626915.1 Dehalococcoidia bacterium | reverse complement strand
GCTCCCAGGACTTGGATAAGCCGCTGGAGCAGCTCTATGCTGCCTATTTGGAGAACGATATTGATAAGTATCCCATCAGCTCTGATTATGCCGCTGGTCTCCACAGCTTCCTAGCCTTAAAAAAGCTGGCACCCCCGCTAGTCAAAGGGCAGATAACCGGTCCAGTCACCTGGGGGCTAACCGTTACCGATGATAGCCGCCGAGCTATAATCTATGACGATGTTCTGGGTGATGCCCTGGTCAAGCTGCTCAGGCTAAAGGCAAGCTGGCAGGAAAAGGCACTGAGCCAAATCTCCAAAAATACCATTATCTTCGTTGATGAGCCTTATATGGCTTCCTTCGGCTCGGTCTCTATGTCACTCTCCAAGCAGAGGGTTATCAGACTGCTGGAAGAGGTCTTTGGTGGGCTCAGCGGACTGAAAGGAGTCCACTGCTGTGGCAATACCGACTGGTCAGTTTTACTAGATACCAGTGTTGATATCCTGAGCTTTGACGCTTATAACTATGCCCCGTCGCTAAGCCTCTATCCCTCTGAAATAAAAAGCTTCCTGGACAGGAAAGGCACTATTGCCTGGGGAATTGTCCCCAATGATGAAGAGTCGCTAGCCAGGGAAACAGTAGCCAGCCTCAGAGACCGCCTGGAGGAAGCGATGGCACCCTTCACCAGAAAAGGCGTCCGCTTCAAGCAACTCTTGCAGCAAGGTCTGCTTACCCCTAGCTGCGGGCTGGCACCGCTAAATACCACAGAGGCAGCCGCCCAGGCCTTGGAGTTACTGGCTGAGCTGTCAGCAGAAGTAAGAAAACGCTATATATAATTGAGTGGTTTATTATCCTCACCCCCTTTTGTTTTAGAGGGGCTTCGCTTCTCTAAAGCTCTCTCTGGTTATACTTTAGAGTAAGGAGGGGTTATAAATGGAATGCCAGATTGAAGTCAATAAAGCCAAATGCCCCTGCACCTATGAGCCCTGCTCCAGAAAAGGCAAGTGCTGCGACTGCATCGCCTACCATCTGCAGTTCGATGAACTTCCCGCTTGCGTGTTCCCACTTGAGGTGGAGAAGACCTACGACCGCTCTTTTGCCAAGTTTGTTGAAGTCTATAAAGCCAGAGGTGGCAAGAAAAGCTGATTTAGGTTATATTACTAACGATGAATAAGAGAAAAAGGGTAGCTGCCCTTAAGCATCGGCGCAATAGAAAGAAGCTGAAGTTAAAAAGGAAGGCCCAGGCAGAACTCCAAAGCGGTAAGAGCCTATGAAGCAAGTCTATCTGCTCACCGGGCAGCCGGGGACAGGGAAAACCAGCCTTATAAAACAAGCCATAGCCGGGATGAAAGGTAAAGCTGGCGGGTTTTACACCGAGGAAATACGAAGCCAGGGGGTAAGGCAGGGCTTCAGGCTGGTTACCCTCGATGGACAAACTGCCATACTGGCTCACATCTATTTCCACAGCCCATACCGGGTAAGCAAGTATGGGGTTGATGTTGATAGCTTGGATAAGGTGGGTGTTTCTGCCCTTAACCAGGCAACCCGGGAGTGCGATTTAGTGGTCATTGACGAAATTGGGAAGATGGAGCTATTCTCAGCTAAATTCAGGGAAGCCGTTCTAAACATACTTAAGAGCGGGAAGAGGCTTCTGGGAACTATTATGCTCAGCCCCAACCCCTGTGCCGATGCTATCAAGCGCCAGCCTCAAGTAAATTTGATAACCGTAACCAGAGCCAACCAACAACAGGTGCTGGAGGAGCTGCGAGACTGGCTAAAAGCCACAGAATCCCTCAAATTATAGTATAATTTCCTCAATTGGAGGTTAAGATGCCGACGATTTATCTTGTTCCACATACCCATTATGATGTGGCCTGGGCTTTCTCTAAGGAAGAGTATCTCAAGATAAATGAAGCAATTCTGGAGGAAGCTTTAAGGCTGATGGAGAGCCCGGAATTTAAGTTCTGCATAGAGCAAACCTTCTTGCTGAAAGAGATAGAGAAGAGGAATCCCCCTCTTTCCAAACGCATCGAGAAAATGGTAAAGGCGGGCAAGCTGGAGATAGTCGACGGGCAATACCTTATGCCGGATGCCATGCTCCCCACTGGTGAGGTGCTAGTAAGGGATATCCTGGTTGGGAAAAGGTACTGTGAGGAGAAATTTGGTATTGAGGTTCCTGTGGCATGGGCGGCCGATAGCTTTGGCATGAACGCTCAGCTTCCTCAAATTTATAAGAAAGCGGGATACAAATGGCTCGCCTTTAGAAGGGGTGCCCGGTCAGACATTAAAGAGAGCGAATTCCTGTGGAGGGGATTGGATGGAACAACCATCCTGGCTCACTGGTTCCCTCTCGGTTACCGGGCCGGGCTTAATATCGACCAATGGGAGCAATCATTTGTTGAGCTTAATAAATTTGCCTCTACTCCTTATATCTTGATGCCCTGCGGCAGTGGCTCCATGCCCCCACAGGCTGAAATCACCCAGGCAGTGAAGAATTGGAACCAAAACCAACCCAGCATTGAAATGAAGATAGCTACTCCAAAAGAATTCTTCCAAACACTGGAGAGCTCCAGAAAGAGGTTTGAAATAATAGAAGGCGAGTTATATGATGACGAACTTGTTGATGTATTCCCCCAGGTATGCTCCAGTCGGATGTGGATAGTGCAAGGTTCCAGGGAATGCGAAGGTCTACTTATAACCGCTGAGGAATTTGCCACCATTGCCTGGCTTCTTGGCGCTGGATATCCAACCAATGAATTCCGGGAGGCTTGGGAGAAGGTCTTGTTCGTTGCCTTTCACGATGTAATCACCGGCTGCGGCGTGGATGAGATTTATGAAGAGGTGAGAGAGATTTTTGCCTCTCTTAAAAGTAAGCTTACCCAAATCTTGACCGAATCCTTAACCTATATAACCGAAAAGATAAACACCGATGGTAAAGGGCTCGTGGTCTTTAACTCCCTCCCCTGGCAGACAAAGAATTGGGTTGAATCAGCGGAGGGTGGTTTTATTGCTGATGTTCCCCCACTGGGCTATAAGGTATATAAGTTCACCCCTGAAGAAAAGGAGCCGGTAAATAAGATAAAGGTTGACGGGAATAAGATAGAAACAGCCTTTTATCGACTAGAGGTAGATGACAAAACCGGGATAGTTGAGGTCTTCGATAAAGCTGGAAATCTCTTACTAAGTGGGAATGAGATTGTTATTGAAGATGAGGTTGGTGACCTTTATTATCACCGCAGTAGATTCTCCCCCGAGTTGATAAAGAGTGAATCAGGTGAAGGCTTCCAATACGGAAGCTTCAAGCCTAAAGGCTTTCACATAAGAGGGGGAGGCTCGAAGGTGAGGGTGGTTTTTGAGAACGAATATTATTGTCTTACCTGGCCCTATAGGCTAAAGGAGAGGTTCCCTCCCACGCTTTATAAATACAAAACGCTGGATATTTGTAAAGAGATTATAATTTTTAGAGATATCCCGCGAATAGAATTTATTACCAGGATTGATAATAAATACCCCAATATAAGGCTAAGGGTTAAGTTCAATACCGGGATAGAGAGGAAAATCTACTTTCGGGAGACACAATTTGGGGTTATTTCTGAGCCAACGGAGCTCTTTACTAGAGAGAAGGGAACCGAGCCCTCCAGAATACCCAATTTTATGAGCTGGTTTGATATAAGCGATGGGATGAGAGGGATAACCTTTATGAATAAGGGATTACCAGCGGTGGAGATAGTAAAAGACTCCCTCTACATCACCCTTTTCAGAGGCGTATATGGACTCTCCGCCGATGGCATAGCCGGACCTTTGGTCCCCACTCAGGATGCTTTGGAGCTGAAGTCTT
>DAOUTC010000039.1 GCA_030626915.1 Dehalococcoidia bacterium | reverse complement strand
CTAGAAGTTTTTCTTCCCCCACCTTAGCCTTAATAGAAACCACGGTTCCCACAGGCACCAAAATATTTAGATTCTCTCCTTTTTTACCATGCTTATTCCACCTACCACCTTGATGACCAGACCCAGCCCTGAATCTCTTCTTTTGCTTAAGCAAAGCTAAGTCAAGTAAAGAGGAATCAGCCACAACGAACACATCTCCACCAGCCCCACCATCACCACCATCAGGCCCTCCAAAAGGGATATACTTCTCCCGCCGAAAACTAGCTAAGCCATTACCTCCATTACCAGCCTGTACTATAATCTCTATTCTATCTATCATAATTGATTATATTATAGATTAATAGTAATCTTAATAGTAAGGGAAATAGAAAAGAGCTAATTACAAAGAGGTAAAGTGAACCTCTTTCACTTTACCAGAGGTAGATGTTAACAACTTATTTTCGTGGAAAGTAATATTTGTTCACATGTTTTTAACTTTTTTTCCTGGAAGCTTTATTTAAGTCAATTCTTTCTGTGATGTCCGAGATTTGACGGCGTAATTTAGAGTTAATGGTCATTTCAGTAGTTATCTTTTTATAACCATGGATAATTGTTGCGTGATTTCTATTGCCTAACATCTTGCCGATTTCGGCGAAAGAGCAATTACCTTCCTCTCGCATAAGGTACATTGCAATCTGGCGTGCCAGGGCGGTTTTTCTATCTCTCCTTTTTCCACTTAACTCCTCTATAGAAAGGTTGAAATAATCAGCTACTTTTTGTGTTATTAACCTTTCGTCTTGCTTGTTAGCAGTGCTTGTTAATAACCTGTTAACTGTTTGTGGGGTAAGTTCCATCCCGCTTAATTTAGCTTTAGCGCTTAAGTATATTAAAGCGCCTTCAAGTTGGCGGATATTTTCCCATATCCGTTCTGCTAGAAGTCGCAGCACTTCATCTGAGATTAGTATCATCATTTCCTCAGCTTTAGCGTGTAGGATAGAGAGGCGTGTTTCAAAGTCGGGTGGCTGAATAGAGACAATAAGGCCCCACTCAAGGTGCGACTTTAACTTATCGCTGAGTAAAGCCATATCTTTAGGATGGTGGTCAGCAGTGATAACGATTTGGCAATTATTGTTATGCAACTCATTGAAAATTTGGAAGAAGCATTGCAAGGTTTGTTTTTTATCACTTATGAATTGCATATCGTCAAATAGGAAAATGCGGGCAGGCCTGAATTTATCACGGAAATCTTCAATTTGTTTTTGTTTGATAGCCAGCACAAATTCGGTGGTGAATTGTTCTGCAGTGATATAGGCTACTTGTAGTCCGTTGTTTACTGCTCTATGCCCAATAGCATGTAGTAGATGTGTCTTACCCTGTCCGGTGCTGCTGTAGATGAAAAGAGGATTATAAGTATGTCCCGGATTTTCGGTTGCTTCTACCGTAGCAGCGTAAGCTAAGCGATTACAATCACCAATAATAAAATTATTAAAATTATACCTTGGATTAAACCTGTCTATCTTGACTCTGGTACTTGTGCCGCCATCAGTTTGGTTAGCGTAAGCTAAAGAACCGCTTTGTACTTGCTCCTTGTTGTGAACGATAAATTGAACATCAATATCCCTACCTATAATTTGAGTCAAGGTTTTTTTAATTAAAGAATAGAGACGCTTAGTTAGCCATTCGGCCACGAAAGCATTGGGAGCTCCAATCACAAAGATGTTTTCTTGCAAACTTATGCCACAGCTGTTCTTAAGCCAGGTAGTGTAGTTTGCTTTGCTGACCTGAAGTTGAAGTTCTCCCAGTACTCTTTCCCAGATTTCTTTTACTGATTCCAATTCACCCCACAGTTAAATTATCATTAATCGGCCAGAAGGGAAGCCACGATAGGATAGAAATTTCTACATCTAGATAACAGCTTATCAAATGGCCTTGAGTTTTTTCTAGGGAGTTTTTGACATAACAGAAAAAATTATAGAAAATATCTTTGATGTGGAAGCGCGTGTTGTTTTTATGGGTACCCCGGACTTTGCTGTGCCTATACTGGAATCTTTAATCCACAGTCCATATCATGTAGTTGCTGTGTATTCCCAGCCTGATAAGCCAGCTGGTAGAAGGCAACGGCTTACTCCGCCCCCGGTAAAAGAGCTAGCCATCAAGCATAAAATTCCTGTCATCCAGCCGAAGACTTTTAAGTCAGCGGAAGTGGCAGGGGAATTGGCTAATTTTAAGCCAGAGCTGATTGTGGTGGCTGCTTTTGGTCATATTCTTCCCAAAGAGGTACTGTCTCTGCCTAAATTTGGTTGTCTTAATGTTCATCCTTCGCTGTTGCCTCAACACCGAGGACCATCTCCAGTAGCTAATACTCTTCTTTGTGGAGAATTACTTACCGGAGTTACCATCATGTTAATGGATGAGGGCTTAGATAGCGGGTCGATTTTAGCCCAGAAAAAGGTGGGTATTTCCTCTGTGGATACCACTGGCTCTCTTACAGCTAAACTAGCTCATGTTGGGGCTGAGCTTTTGATGGAAATCCTGCCTAAGTGGATTGGAGGTGAGCTTGAACCGAAGCCCCAAGATGAAAGTCAGGCTACTTATAGCAAATTGATAACTAGTAAAGATGGTGAGATAGACTGGCATCTCCCGGCAGTAGAGCTCTGGCAGCGGGTAAGAGCCTTTAATCCCTGGCCAAGCTGCTATACTTGGTGGCAAGGCAAAAGGCTTAAAATACACAAAGCTACTCTTCTTAATAAGCCTGCAAAGGGTGAAATAGGGAAGGTAGTAGCTTTACCAGAGCCACCTCAAGTCGGCGTGGTGACTGGAGAGGGTATCCTGGGCCTTTGCCAGGTCCAGTTAGAAGGTAAACGTGAAATATCTATTGCTGACTTTGTGCGGGGACAAAGAAATTTTATTGGTTCTATTCTAGGTCTGGACCAGGGGTAGCTTTTCCTTGTCTGTTAGATGTCAGCATTGTGGTAAAGAGTCTCCCCTTATTTCCCAGGCTTTAGGGGTATGTCTTAGCTGTGTTCGAGCCCACTTTGCTTCGGTATTGCCTGTTATAGAAGAAGCTCATAGCAAAGCCAGAAGCTTATTTAAGCTTCCCGTTCATCCTCCTAAGAGTGAAACAGGACCCCGATGCCAAATTTGTGTCAATGAATGTCGTTTGCCTTTAGGTGGCAGAAGTTATTGTGGATTGCGCTTTAATGAAGGAAATAAGCTCAGTGGTGCTGCAGCGGATAGAGCCAATGTCAGTTGGTATTATGACCCCTTGCCCACTAACTGCGTGGCGGAGTGGGTTTGTCCCGGCGGTACAGGAACTGGCTATCCCCAATTTGCCTACCGCAATGGCCCTGAATATGGCTACAAAAATCTGGCTGTTTTCTACCAAGCTTGTTCTTTCGATTGCTTATTTTGCCAGAATTGGCACTATCGTGAATTGGCATTACAGGAAAGTAAAGTCACCGCCACGATGCTAGCTGACGCTGTTGATGACCGTACCGCTTGCATTTGCTACTTTGGTGGCGACCCCACGCCTCAACTTCCTCATTCCATTCGCACCTCGCGGCTAGCTTTGCAGAGGAATAAAGGCAGGATTCTTCGCATATGCTGGGAGACCAACGGCTCCATGCATCCTGCCTTACTAAGACAAGCTGCTGAAATTGCCTTAAACTCTGGAGGCTGCATCAAGTTTGACCTCAAAGCCTGGAGCGAAGAAGTCCATATTGCCTTATGTGGCGTGAGCAACAAAAGAACCCTGGAAAACTTCCGGCTTTTAGCTGAATATACCAGGAAAAGGCCCTTCCCTCCTTTCTTAGTGGCTAGCACCTTACTGGTTCCGGGATACGTGGATGAACAGGAGATCTCCCATATTGCCAGGTTTATTTCCTCCCTAAATTCGGATATTCCTTACTCCCTCCTTGCCTTTGCTCCTCAATTTATGATGGGGGATTTGCCCACCACCTCAAGGCGGCACGCAGAAAAATGCCTGGAAGAAGCAAAAGCGCAAGGCTTAAAAAGAATCAAGATTGGTAATATCTATCTTCTGGGGGATAATTACTAAAGCAGGCAGGTAGAGGCGATGATAGCCAAACAATACGGGAAATTGTTACATGCTATACAAATGGATAGAACAATTTCCAGGAAGCGTCATAATAGCTGCAGGGGGCAGGCATTCATGGATACATGCTCCTTAGTTCCTCTACAATTCCCCTTGCTTCCGTAAATTTTTCTCTTTGCTCCGGGGTTAGGCGAGCTTCATATTCAGCGAGCTTACGTTGTAACTTTTCCATCTCTTCAGCGGCTTTTCTCTCCGCATTAGACATTGCGGGTGTAGCAACTTTTTCAACTGCTTTGGCTGGGACAGCGATTTCAGTAACAATCCCAGGATACCGCGATTGCCTAATAAACCCTGCAGTTAACAAATCTCCAAAGCGCATTATTAGAGTGTTAATATATCGTACCCTCTGACCTGTTACAGCACTCAACATGGTGTCTCCTCCAGCGTATAAGAAGCACAGTGTGAACAGAAGACAGAGCAGCGATAAGATGACGAAGAGCAGACTTCCTGAAAAGCCGGGATTAATGGCGGCAAAGATGAAGCCTAAGACCAGGCCAAGTATAGACCAGCCAAAAGCTAATACTAAGTAACCACTGCTTCTGTATTCAGGTGGCTCCACTTGACTTAGTTTGTTACTTTTTACCTGCGAAGCAGCGGCATCACGTTTACCGGCAAAAAGTAATGCAACAGCAGCCACCAATGAAAAACCAGCAAGAATAGCGAAAAAAGAAGGGGAAAGCAATCTACCCAGTCTTACTAAGATTTCCATGCTCACCTCCCTTTGAACTAATTCCGACGAGTACTTAAATATAGCATAACAGATTTAGGAGTGATGGGACTAGTTGTAATAATGTCGGGAATCAGAGTCTCGTCCTTTAGAAGTTTGATGGCTTTCTCGTTCTTGTATTTATATGTGCCATCCCAGGTACATTTAATTCCTAATAGGATAATGTCGACCTCTAGTTGGCAACCTGAGCTTAGTATTCTGGAATAGTCTATTCCTATCCCCTCTTAGTCAGGCCAATCTAGGAGTGCGAGCATACTGTATTGATTTCCCTTGAACATGTGTTTTATCATACCATCAGCTCCACAATTCGAGGCACTAAAATGTACAGGAGGATGCTGGTTTCGCTGGATGACTTCGGTGCCGTTATAATTTTCTAGTCCGGGAGATGGCCAAAAGTGCTTGACATGCCACGAGAGAAAGCTGCCGCCATAGCCTCACTGAGGGCTCTCCTCAAACCTCGTTCCATAGCTGTTATCGGAGCCTCGCGAAGACAGGGAACCATCGGCAATAAGCTCTTTCATAATATACTGCACCAGGAGTTTAATGGCGTTGTCTATCCGGTGAACCCGAACGCCGAAGTGGTGGCCTCGGTAAAGGCATACCCATCCGTTCTCGATATACCGGGAGAGGTGGACCTGGCGGTGGTCATTGTTCCAGCAGAAATAGCTCAGCAGGTGGTGGAACAGTGCGGGCGGAAAGGGGTGCGAGGCATTGTGGTAATATCAGCTGGTTTCGCAGAAAGTGGGGCTGAAGGGATAGACAGGCAAGAAAGGCTACTTGAGATAGCTCGCAGCTATGGAATGCGCCTGGTAGGCCCCAACTGTATGGGAATCATCAATACCAACCCCCAGGTCAATATGAATGCTACCTTCTCCTCTATTTTCCCTCCTGCAGGCAATATTGCTTTAGGCACCCAGAGCGGTGCTCTTGGACTGGCCATCCTGGAATATGCAAGAAGCCTGAATATCGGTCTGTCTACCTTTGTCAGCTTAGGGAACAGGGCCGATGTATCCAGCAATGACTTGCTACAGTATTGGGAGGAAGACTCTGCTACTGACGTCATCCTCCTTTATCTGGAATCTTTCGGCAATCCGAGAAAGTTTGCTCGCATAGCCCGCAGCATAACACCTACCAAGCCGATAGTAGCGGTAAAAAGTGGACGTACCACAGCCGGGTCCAGAGCTGCTGCCTCCCATACTGGAGCCATGGCTACGGCTGAAGTAGCTTCCGAAGCCCTGTTCACCCAGGCTGGGATAATCCGTGTGGACACACTGGAGGAACTCTTCGATGTAGCCAACCTGTTATCTCACCAACCCATACCTTCAGGGAGAAGAGTGGCTATTCTTACTAACGGCGGTGGTCCCGGAATCCTGACTGCTGATGCCTGTGTTACCAGAGGCCTTGAATTGCCGGCGCTTTCAGATAAGACCCTTTCCGAGCTAAAGGACTTCCTGCCACGCCGAGCCAGTCTTAACAATCCGATTGATATGACGGCTGAAGCTACTGCTGAGGAGTATAGCCGGGCGTTGAAGCTTCTGGCCCAGGATGACCGCATAGACATCGTGATTGTCATCTTTATCCCTCCGATACTTACACAGCCTGAAGCAATAGCTGGCAGTATCCGTGAGCTAGCGCCGCAGTTTCGTCAACGAGGTAAGACACTGGTGGCTTCATTTATGGGTTGGCGTGGCGCTAGCACCGAGCTGGGCTCGGCAGGCGGGCATGTTCCCTGTTTTATCTTCCCGGAGGACACAGCAGTTGTGCTGGCCAAGGCTTGTGAGTACAGCGAGTGGCTGAAGAGACCAAAGGGGATAATTCCAGAGATAGGGGGAGTTGATAAGAAGAAGGCCGAGCAGTTGGTCAAATCGGCTTTAGAGCGAAGCGCAGCCCGACCTTTGTGGCTAGATACCACTTCCGTCATCGGGCTTCTCAGCTCTTATGGCATTCGTGTGGTACAGTCAAAGTCAGCGGCGACTGCCAGGGAAGCAGAGAAGGCAGCCGAGGAGCTCGGCTTCCCTGTGGCTGTGAAGCTTCTCTCCAGCACAATAACCCATAAGACGGAAGTTGGCGGGGTAATCCTTGACCTCAGCTCGCAGAGGGAAGTGGAGCATGCCTTTAGCCAAATCAGGGAGCACCTGGTCAGTATCGGAAGAGAGGATGAGATGCAAGGTGTAACTGTTCAAGAAATGATATCTGGGGGAATTGAGGTGATCGTTGGCGTAACCCAGGACCCCTCTCTTGGTCCCTTAATCCTGTTCGGCTTGGGCGGGATTTATACTGAGTTATTTAAAGATATCACCTTTCGCATTCACCCACTGACTGACGTCGATGCCCGAGAGATGGTTCGCTCGGTCAAGGCTTATCAGCTTCTTGAAGGCTGGCGAGGAGCGAAACCCTGTGACACAGAGGCTCTTGAGGAGCTCCTGCTGAGAGTCTCAGCTATGGTGGAAGACTTGCCCCAAATAGCGGAGTTGGACCTTAATCCAGTGAAAGTGCTGGAGCGAAACAACGGGTATGTGGTAGTTGATGCTCGAGTTATGCTCTCTTAACTTCTCTCACCTTGTGATGGGAAGGCGAGGAGACAATGGGTCACCAATCACGTGAACGAGTGCATGGTCTTTCAAGAAAGTTCATTTCTTGGTAGAATTGTTCGCTGCACAAATGGATTACTTTCTAGGCGTAGATATCGGCTCTGTCAATGTTAAGCTGTCGCTTATCGAGGAAAGCGGAAAGATCGTTCAGCTTGATATCGAAAAGATAAGCACGGGCCCCAGAGCGGCGGTCTCTAGACTTATTGCCAGGTTAGGCCAGAGGTTCAATCTTGACCAGATTATCGCCGCTGGCGTATCGGGTTCTGGCAAGGACGTGATTCCCAAAGAGCTCGAATGGGCAGAATACAGCAGCCCGCTGTCGATTGCTTCTGGACTGCTTCATTTCTATCCCGATGCCAAAACTATCGTACAAATTGGGGGGCAGACCACACTTGTCATAGGGCTGGAAGACGGCTTGAGAAAGCCGTGGAAGGTGGCATCTAACCCTCTTTGTGCTGCAGGCACTGGAAGATTTCTCGAGCAGCAGGCATACAGGCTTGACATCGGCATGGAGGACTTCGCCAGTCTGGCACTGCAGTGTGAGGGCAGCCCTCCCAGGATAGCTGCCAGGTGCAGTGTCTTTGCTAAGACCGACCTCATCCATTTACAGCAGAAGGGAGCCTCGGTTGATGCCATGCTTTATGCCCTTTGCGAAAGCGTTGCCCGAATGGTTGCCTCCATTAAGAAGGGGACTTTTGAGGAGCCGGTGTACTTTGTTGGTGGCGTTGCTGCCAATGCTGCTGTAGCCAGGGCTCTCAATGATGTCATCTCTGCGAGGAACAAGCATCAGGTACAGGTGACCATTCCTGAAAACCACCTTCATATCGAGTCCCTGGGGGCGGCTTTACTTTCAAGAGGAAAGACTTCCCGGGGCGTTGTGTTGTCGGAAGCAGATGACCGGCAGCACTATTTTGAAATGCCCAGGCTCGAAGTTGTTGCCACCCAGGGTAGCAAGTCAGTTCGCAGTATAGAGAAAGAATGTACGGGCTACCTCGGGGTCGATATTGGCTCTATCAGTACCAAGGCGGTGATAATTGATGAATCTGGCAAGAGAGTCATAGGGAAACACTACCTGATGACCACTGGAAGGCCTGTTGAAGCTATCAAGGAAGTCTTCAGGAACCTGCTCCGGAATGGTGGGGACAAGGTCAGGATAGCCGGCGTGGGTATCACAGGCTCCGGCAGATACCTGGTTGGCAGCTTCATTGGAGCGGACCTGATAAAGAACGAAATCACTGCGCAGACAAGAGCGGCTGTAGAGCTGGACCCCGAAGCAGATATTATTGAGATCGGTGGTCAGGACTCTAAGCTTGTCATCAAGAGAAATGGCGTTGTCGTTGACTACCAGATGAACAAAGCCTGTGCTGCTGGAACGGGAAGCTTCATTGATGAGCTGGCTGAAATGCTCGGTGTCAAAGTCACCAATGGTGAGTTCGCCAGGTTGGCATTCGAAGCACCCTATACCATTGATCTGGGGACAAGATGTGCTGCTTTTATGGGTCAGGCGGTTGCTTCAGCTCAGCAACAGGGCATGCCCCTGGAGATAATCACAGCCAGTCTCGCCAACTCCATAGCCAAGAACTATCTCTCTAAAGTGGTAGGTAACAGAAGGCTGGGCGACAAGGTTATCCTCACCGGGGCGGTATTCTACAACGAGGCCGTTGTCTCTGCCTTTCATAAGCAACTTGAAGGAAAGACTCTGACTGTGCCAGAGCATAAAGAAATCAGCGGGGCAATAGGCGCAGCGCTTCTAGCAAAAGAGGAAACGGCGGGCCGGAAATCCAAGTTCAAAGGCTTCCAGAGAGTTGTTGATAGTGAGTGCACGCTTACTACATTCACCTGCAAAGGATGCGACAACAACTGCACTATCACCCGGATGGAGACGGGCGATGAGCCTGCTACCTTTTATGGCAGCAGATGTGACCGCTACGATGCCGTTGCCAGCCATGCAAGGAAGGAGACCTTCTTCGATAAGCGGGAGCAGTTGCTCTTCCGCGAGTACCGGGAAGGTTCTGGCATCGGCCCTTCTGTGGGCCTTCCCAGGGCGCTGCTGGTATACGATTATGCTCCACTGCTTATCGGTTTTCTCAACGCCCTTGACGCCAGGTGTGTCCTCTCCGGCCAGACTAGCAAGGAAATCATGGAGAGGGCCATCGAGCTAAGCTACACTGACAGTTGTTTTCCACTCAAGCTTCTCCATGGTCATGCCGCAATGCTT
>DAOUTC010000054.1 GCA_030626915.1 Dehalococcoidia bacterium | reverse complement strand
CTTTAACAATCTAGCCGCGACTTGAAAGACCTTAACGTAATTTCCCGAAGGTTTGATGAGATTGACGAGCTATGGCGGGGATTTTATAATACGCATTTAAGAAACGCTGGAGAAAGGGCAGAGGAACTGGATAGAGCATATAGGAAGCTGAGGGAGGAGTTCGACAGGATCTCAAGGATGTCGAAGCAGTAACAACTCTAGAACAAGGCAAAGGTAAGCTAATTACATAAACAAGTACAAGGCATTGACATTGTTGTATGAGGTTGTTTACAATAAATTTAAATGAAATTATTAGTTATAGGCCTAGGTCAATGTGGTGGTAGGATTGCCGATAGGTTCACTCGGCTGAATAAGAGGGCACATGCTCTGCGCGGAATTGATATACTTGCCGATGCCTTTGCTGTTAACACAGATGTGGCTGATTTAAGTGGATTACGCACCATCAAATCCGATTACAAACACAGAATTCTTGTCGGGGGTCAACGGGCTAACGGTCACGGAGTGGGCATGGTAAGTGAACTCGGCGCTGAGATAGCGAGCGAAGATAGTGATAAGATCATAGATGCTATAAGAAAAACAGAACGGTTCTATGAGACAGATGCCTTCTTGCTGATTGCTGCTGCCGCTGGTGGCACTGGTTCTGGGTCGATAGGAGTACTAACGCAGCAGTTGAAAGAGCGCTATATAGGAAAACCGGTTTATAATATCATCGTCCTGCCTTTTCGGCAAGAAGAAACAACAGAGACAAGAGCTATCTATAACACGGCTATGTGCCTCAAGTCTGCCTACTTAGTAGCCGATGCGATATTTCTTATTGACAATCAAAGGTATGTTAAGAAGGATTCCTCGGCTGAAAACAACTTAGCGACGATTAATGCCCGAGCAGTGGAGCCATTTTACAATTTGCTTTGCGCTGGTGAAGAGACAAACAAAAAATATGTGGGGGCAAAAACGCTTGATGCTGGAGACATAATACAGACTCTGGCGGGATGGACAGTGATTGGCGAAGGTAAATCGCGAATCCCACGAAGGATACCTCTATTAGGACAAAAACGTGATTTCAGAGACAGGATGTCTGAAACCAGCAAAACGGCTCATGCTATGGATGAAGCCTTAGGTGAGTTATCGCTTACATGTGAGCCTAAAAATGCTGGGAGAGCTTTATATCTTGTTACTGCGCCACCCAAGGAAATGAATATGGAGATAATGAAGCAACTTGGGGACAATCTAAGAACTGTGGCTCCAGATGCTTTAATACGAAGCGGTGATTACCCCAGACAAAAAGGTTCGTTGCACGTCTCTATAATCCTGTCTGAAATCAGCAATGTGAGGAAAATTACGAACTACTTCACCAAAGCAATCGACCTGATTTCTGTTATGAAAGCCAAGCGCGGAGTAAAGTACTCAGACAGGAAATTCGAAGAAACCTTCAGTGATATCCCTGTGCTACTATAGTTAGTCCGCTAAACCGGCATAAAATAGGAAGTATATTCGCCCTTCTACAGAAATCAGGCCGCAAAAAATATAGCTAGAAAAGCAGTTTGATTTGCCTATTCCTTACTTTCTAGTTTTGGTAAAGATTGCCCATGTCCGCTCCATGGTCTCGCTGCGGGCTTCTCGAGCTTTTAGTTCCGCCTCATCACGGGTTCTCAATGCCTGGGCTGTGTTTTCCTCGTAAATCTTTCTAGCTCGGGCTATGCTTTCCTCACAAGCTTTCCCAGCCTTTTCTACAGCCTCAATATAGGCCATTTCTGCTTGTCGTTCCTGCTCTTTATAAGCTTCTTCTAATTGGCGTTGGGCTTCTACGTAAGCTGTGTAGGCTGCCGCAGCCCGCTGTTGAGTTTCACCAAGGAGGTCAACAGCTTGCTCAGCTTTCTTAGGGGCCTTCTTGGCTTTTTCTTCCTCCTTTGCGATAAAGACTTGCTCTGTATCTGACATGGTACACCTCCTTTGCTACCTATCTTTTTATTTTAACTCTTTCACTTGCACTTACACAAGGGGAAAATAAGTCGAAAAAGAAACCTACTTCCATCTTTGCCTTCATCTAGTCTTCTTCCACTTCATCACTCTCTGCGGCTTCTTCCTCAGCATGTTTAGCTTTATTAGCTGCGTATGTTCGAGCTAGGAAATCCAAGCGCGCTTGAATTTCCCTTCTAGATTCTTTTGGCTCCCTCTTTTCTCCCACACCAGTTTCAGGCTTACTTAAGGCCTCCTCGAATATCTTTGCTGGTACTTCAGCAACTTCCTCCTCAACTCTTTTGCCTACCTTTTCAGCTCCGCCTACTGCTTTCTCAAATACTCGTATTGAGGCCCTTGCAGCCCTCCTGGCTGACTTAGTTGTTTCTTCAGCCGTATTGATGGCCTCCTCAAATGCTCTTACCGAGGCTATAACAGCCTCCCTGGCTATCCTTACTGATCTCTCAGTAGTCTCCCTGACTACCTGTGTAGATTCTTCAGTGACCTCCATGGCTGCTTGGCTTATCTCCTCAGCCCTGCTTATTGCTTCCTGGGATGCTCTTCTTGATTCCTCATCAGCCTCCATGGCTGCCTGGCTTATCTCCTCAGCTCTGCTTACTGCTTCCTGGGAGGCTCTTTTCGCCTCTTCAGCAGCCCTTCTGGTTGCTTGGCTTATTTCCTCAACTCTGCTTATTGCTTCCTGGGATGCTTTTCCTACTTCTTCAGCCTTGCTTATAGCTTCTCGGGATATTCTTGTTGACGTCTCAATAGCTTCATTGGCCGATTTAACTGATTTCTCAGCTCTGCTAACAGCTTTCTGAGATGCTTTTATAAGTGTTTTAGCCTCCTTCTGGGTCGTTTTGCTTACTTCAACAGCTCTGCTTATTGCTTCCTCGAATGCCCTTGCCGATGCTTCAGTAGACTCCTTAGCCAATTGGCTTACTTTTTCAGCTTTGTTTATTGCTTCCTCAAATGTTCTAGTTGATGCTTCAACAGACTCTGTAGTCGCTTGGCTTAATCTCTCAGCTTTGCTTACTGCTTCCCGAGATGCCTCTCTTGACTTCTTAGCAGCCTTGGCAACCGCTCGGCTTATTTCATCAATCCTGCTTATACTTTCTTGAGATGCTTCTCTTGATTCCCGAGCAGTTTTTATCGCCACCTGGCTTACTTTCTCAGCTCTACCTATAGCTTCTTGGGAGGCTTTTTTTGCCTCTTCGGAAGTTTCTACCACCGCTTGGCTTACTTTCTCAGCTCTACCTATAGCTTCTTGGGAGGCTCTTATCGATGTTTCAGTAGATATCTTGGCCGATTGGACCAATGCCTCAGCCCTACCCACCGCTTCCTTAAACGCTCTCGCTGATGCTTTAGTAGATTCTGTGGCTGATTTGATTGATGCTTCGGCCTTGCTTATGGCTTCCTGTGATGCTTTTAACGATGCTTCAGCAGACTGTGTAGCCGCCTGGCTTATCTTCTCGGCCTTGCTTACTGCTTCCTGTGATGCCTTTTTTGCTTCCTTGGCAGCCTTCATGGCCGCTCGGCTTATCTTCTCAATCCTGTCTATAGCTTCCTGGGAGGCTTTTCTTGATTCTTCAGCAGCCTCCTTGGCTGCTTGGCTTAGCCTCTCAGCTTCAGCCACTGCTCGCTCAAATGTCCCAATATTGCCTTCCATATTCGCTCAAGACCCTAAAAACCTCGCTTGGCCTCGTAAAGTTCTAAATAAAAGCTTTCGTGCCCCCTTTTATACCTTTTAAGTTTAATTTTAGTAAGAACTACCTAATTTTTCAATTTATATTCCATCAGAGCTACGAAATAGAACTGAAGGGACAGTTAGGCAATCTCACCTTAGTATATTCACATAGAGGATAAAGATAACCAAAGCACAAAAACATGGCCAGAGGAATTGAAGATAAACCAAGAAGCCCGGGGTAATGGACAGCCCACAAAGCCAAGGAAAAAGTGGAAACCTCCACTATCACTCAGCTTTTTCAACGATAATTTTTGCTCCAGACGTAACTTTCTTAAATATTTTACAGTCTCCTATTACCCTTCCAAAAACGTTCACTGGACTGGCTGGCCTGATTTCGTCACCCTGACTTACAGGTGTAGGTCCAAAGAAGATACAGAAAGCTGTTCCAGGCGGCCAGTATCCCAAATCACCTTTGGAAACCACCGCCTTAGCATTTTCTGGTCCAACCTTAACCGGTGTGGAAAAATAAATCTCCTCGCTCCAGGTATTCACACTGCTTTCAATAGGAAGTGCTTTCCAAATCTCCTGTGCAGTTTCACTATCGTTTAATTCAGCATCAGCCTTGATATTTTCAACCCTAATAGTGACCTTTTTAGACATTTTGATAACCTCCTTAGCCCCAAATCCTAATCTCTAAATTCCAAACTTCTAGGATTTCGTATTTAGTATTTCTAGTCCAACACTTCTTTATTTACTAAATTAGGGGGCACTTCACCCTTTAATCCAGCTACTAAATTGGTGGCAGCCATAGTGGCCATCCTTTCTCGAGTAGCGGTGGAAGCACTACCAATGTGAGGCACAATTACTACATTATCCAGCTGAGATAATCCGGGAGCTAAATCTGGCTCATTCTCATATACGTCTAAGGCTGCCCCAGCAATCCACCTTTCTTGTAAAGCCTGAACCAAGGCTTTCTCGTCTACCAAAGGACCCCGAGCAGCGTTGATGAGATAAGCAGTCTTTTTCATCTTCTTTAGCTCTGTCTCCCCAATTAAATGATGCGTCTCGGGAAAAAGCGGGGCATGAATGGTAACAAAGTCTGAACTTGAAAGAAGCTCATCTAAGGAGACGAACTTTGCTCCTAGCTCATCTTCTACTTCCTTTGGAGCTCTTATCACATCTGTATATAGAATCCTCATCTCAAATCCTCTAGCCCTTTTAGCTATTGCCTGGCCAATTCTACCCAGGCCGATGATGCCAAGTGTGGAGTGATGCACATCAGACCCCAAAAAGAGCATAGGCGCCCAACCTTTAAACTTTCCCTCTCTGGTGAACTTATCGGATTCCGCAATCCTTCTGGCTATGCTCATTAGAAGAGCCCAGGCTAAATCCGCCGTTGTGTCAGTTAATACCCCCGGAGTATTGGTCACCATAATCTTTCTCTTGGTGGCCTCATCTACATCAATATTGTTATACCCCACAGCACAGTTACTGATAATCCTTAGATTAGTGTTTACACTCATTATCTCTCCATCTATAGTGTCAGTGAGAAGACAGAGCAAGCCATCTATTCCCTTTACCCCCTCTATAAGTTCCCCTCTAGTTAACACTCTATCGTAAGGATTAATTTTTACCTCACACTCCTTTTCTACAATATCGAGCCCTGGTTGTGGAATTCTTCTACTTACAAAGACTTTTGGCTTCATTTATGCTACCTCCTTAAATTTTTGTCCAAGCTTCTCTTAACACTCTCTTGGCATTAGCGATAACTACCTCTGAGGATTCATCAGCAAGCGGCTTTACTTCAAAGCTTACTATGGGTGGATTTTTGATATTCAAGAAACCAACATCCAGTAACACCCTTAAATAGGCTACTAGCTCTTCCACATCATTTTCCCCTCCTTCAATGCCAAATCTGGGGTGTTGATCTCCGTAGGCAGGATGTTTTTTATCCCTTAAGACGCAATTGCCCATATGAGCGTGAACCAGGTAATCCTTAATTGGCATAATGGACTGGGTGGGAGTCTCATTTAAAAGAGGCAGATGAGATAAATCAACCATCAACCCAAAGTTGTCAAACTCTTTTCTTATCTCTTCCGCTACCAGCCTTGCCTCATTCGCCGGTCCAATTAAACACCTTTTATCAATTTCCCGGTCAAAAATCTCTAAGGTTATGCCTAAGTTTCCTTGAGATTTAGCATAATCGCATATCTCCTTGATGGAAGAAAGCAACAGTTTCCGGGCCTGTCCTCGCCTTTCTTCCCCCGGATCTTTACCGCTTAAAAAGGCAAGACCCTTTGCTCCCATCTCATAAGCCTCGTCAACCCCTGCCTTCACCTCTGCAACTGCCTTTTTTCTCTCTCCTTCATCAAGGGAATTGAGATCTAACTGGTTAACCAACAGCCGCGGCTGAGCACCATAAGCAACGGTTAAGTGACTTGTCTTTAATAGTTTTTTTGCCTTATCCCTTATTTCCCTATCCTTGATCCAGGAAATTTCCACCGCGGTGAAGAAATCATCCTCAACTATTTTCTGTAGCGTCTCAAGAATTGGCCCCTCTCCTTTTAGAACTTGTGGATAGGCCATAAAATGGATTAGCCCCACCTTCATAAATTTATACATTGACTCTTGCACGGTGCCCTCCTTTACTCTTAGTAATTCAGTCAGAACAGACTTGACATTATTATACACATAAATGGCATTGAGGCAAAGCCCAGGTCAGTATTTGGCGTGGTTAAAGAAGATTTTCAAAAGGAAATAATGAAGATACCCTCAGCTTTGCCTGGTCAGGGTCAAATTAGCTGGAAGAGATGTTCTCCAGAAGGTAGACAGAGGCTCGACTGGGAATCTAAACCCCTGAATCCTTTTTTCGTTTATAATGTTAAAGTAGCGAAAGAGACTTAAAGTTTGCAAACTGAGATTGTTATTAAGGAGGCAAACAAATGAATAAGTGGCTCAAATTTTCATTGCCAATGCTGCTAATTTTGGGGTTAATGCTAACCAATGCCTGTGCACCAGCAGGTGTTCCACCAATGCCTGGACCAACACTGCCACCAAGGGAAGAAGCTGCTGAAGAAAAGGCATATCCAAGTATAGTAGAGCCTGATGAAGAAACTATGGAGCGTAAAATCATAAAAACAGGCGATATAACTTTAGAGGTAGAGGATATAGTTGAGGCAATGGACGAAGTTGCTGAAGTAGCTAATGAGCTAGGTGGCTATGTGGTTTCCTCCCATAAGTATGAAGAGGAAAAAGGGACTTCAGGTAGCATTCGCATTCGAGTTCCCGCTGATAGATTTGACGAAGCTTTCAGCAGGCTTCGAGAACTGGCGGTAGATGTGCCTTATGAGAGCACTGAGACCAAAGATGTAACCGAGGAATATATTGATTTAGAAGCCCGACTACACAACCTTAAAGCCACCGAAGTCCAGTACCTGGCATTGTTAGAAAAAGCAGAAACAGTAGAGGAAATACTCAAGGTGCAGCAAGCGCTTTCCAATGTGCGAGGGCAGATTGAGCAAATTGAAGGTCGTATGAAATACCTGGAGAGAACCTCAGACATGGCGCTTATTCAGGTAACCCTAAAACAGACAAGAGGTTTGACTGAGCCCTGGAGTGCCTCCAACGCCCTCAAATCAGCAGTGCGCGGTCTGACTACCTTGGGAAGAGGTTTAGCTACCGGTTTCATCTGGCTTGGTGTTTTCTGCTGGGTCTGGATTCCTATCCTGGTTTTCTGGCTCAGGCGAAGAAAAACCTGATTGTCCTTGGTCGAGTAAGTTTGATATGATGCGAGTAATGAAAGCCGGTTTAGTTTATGACCCAATCTATCTGGAGCATGACACTGGCAACCATCCGGAGAATTCTCACAGGTTGGTAGCCGTAATGTCGCATTTGGAAGAGAGTGGGACTAAGGAGAAACTTACTTGTCTGCCTCCACGTCCTGCCTCAATGGAAGAACTAAAAAAGGTGCATACTGCAGAATATATCTCCCGGGTTAAAAGCAAGGCTGAAAGTGGTGGTGGCTGGCTTGACCCCGATACAATAATGTGCCCAAAATCTTATGAAGTAGCTTTGTATGCTGCTGGTGGGCTTTTAACTGCCGTGGAGGCAGTAATGAAAGGGGAAGTGAGCAGCGCGGTTGCTTTAGTTAGACCTCCAGGACACCACGCTACCAGCGATAGGGCAATGGGTTTCTGTATTTTTAACAATGTGGCTGTTGCGGCTAAGTTTGCCCTGGCTAACTTTAACCTCCAGCGTGTCCTTATTGCTGATTTCGATGTTCACCATGGCAACGGCACTCAAGACG
>DAOUTC010000125.1 GCA_030626915.1 Dehalococcoidia bacterium | reverse complement strand
TTCTCCCGGTGTGCCGCAGTCAGGGCAGAAAGCAGGCTTATCGAAATCACTTATCGGTTTTTTAACTTCAAACTCCTTTTCACATTTTGGACACCAATACTCGTATGTGGGCATTTCATCACCTCCTCGCTATCTTCGCCAGCTCCTTTTCATAAGGCTCCTTTATTATACCTCTTTCGGTGATAATGGTGGTTACGTAGTTATGGGGGGTTACATCGAAGGCGGGGTTGGCTGCTTTTACTCCTTCTGGGGCAATGGGCATCCTCTGGATATGAGTTACTTCCTGAGAATCGCGCTCTTCTATGGGGACTTCATTCCCTGAAAGTAAAGAAAAATCAATGGTGGTGGTGGGGGCAGCGACATAAAGTGGGATATGGTTCTCTTTGGCCAGAACAGCCAGAGTGTAGGTGCCAATCTTATTGGCCACATCGCCATTGGCGGCAATCCTATCAGCTCCGACGATGACGCAGTCTATTTTCTTCCGGTGCATAAAATAACCTGCCATGGAATCGGTGATTAAGGTTACGGGAATGTTTTCCTGCTTCAGCTCCCAGGTTGTGAGCCTGGCTCCCTGGAGAAGGGGGCGAGTCTCTGTGGCCATGACGCTTACTCGCCTTCCTTGCTCTTTAGCAGCTTTGATTACACCCAGGGCGGTGCCGTAGCCAGCAGTGGCTAAAGGGCCAGCGTTGCAATGAGTGAGGATAGTGAAGCCATCTTTGATGAGCGCCGCTCCTAGTTGGCTGAGGTGACTGGTGGCCTGTATCTCTTCATGGTGAATTCGCCTTGCTTCATTAACAAGAGCCTCCTTTATTTCGGGAATGCTGCCACTCATAGCAGCTATCTTTTTCATCCTGTTAATGGCTCGGAAGAGGTTAACAGCAGTGGGTCTGGAGGTGGAGAAAGCCTGCAAAATCTGGTCAAGCTGGCTAAAGAACTCTGCTTTGCTTTCCGATTTTATACCCTGCGCCCCCAAAGCTATGCCGTAGGCGGCGGCAACTCCAATAGCTGGCGCCCCACGGACTCTCATCTCCTCGATAGCTAGAACTACATCGTGATAATCAGTCAGGTCAATAAAGCTTTGCTCCTGAGGAAGCTTTGTCTGGTCTAATATTCTTAACCTGTCCTCAAGCCATTCTATCGCCTTGGGTATCATTGTTTGATAGTATAATTGAAAAAGTGGAAATGAGGAAAGCGATTGGCCCGGTTCGCTTGACTGGAATATCCTCCCCGTGTATATTAGCTGAGTCGAGTGAAATCTTGCATGGTGTTGCTGTTCCTGAGAGTCTCAGGTAGCTATTTAATAGGAGTCTTGAGCCGTGGAGACTGCAACCAAACGAGGCAAGATTATCAACAATAAAGGAGGTGCGCAGTGGCTCTAGCGGACAAGACCTTGACTTGCCGGGATTGTGGCAAAACTTTCGCCTTTACTGCAGGGGAGCAGGAGTTTTATCAGTCGCGGGGTTTACAACATGAGCCCAGTCGTTGCCCGGAATGTCGCACAGTTAAACGAGGGTATGGTAGGTATGGCCCAAGGGTAATGCACCAGGCAGTATGTGCGGATTGCGGTAAGGAATGCGAGGTGCCCTTTGAGCCTAGAGAGGGGCGACCAGTCTACTGCAGTGAGTGTTACGCCAAGATTAGAGAACAGCAAGCCTGATTAGCCAGCAGATGACTATCGGTGTATGCCGAATAGAGCTTCGCCTTCCTGAGAATCAATCTCTTAAAGGCAAGCGACAGGTAATTAAATCTATCATCACACGGCTGCACAATAGCTATAACGTTTCAGTAGCTGAAATTGATAATCAGGGTTTATGGCAGCTGGCCACCCTGGGCGTAACTTGCGTTAGTAACCATAGAAGGCATGCCGATGAAATCTTATCTAATGTGGTAAGATTTATCATTCAGAATTATCCCGAGGTGGAACTGTTAAGTTCAAAGGTAGAGGTTTCCTCCTTCTTTGAAGATTAATGGATGCTGCTGCCTTTCTTCACCATCTTATTACCTTACCTAATTATAAGCAACAGATAGTTCATATTGAGCATATCCCTTCACAGGATGCCATCTTTGCCAAGCTAGACAAGCCTCTTCACCCTGCCCTCAAGGCTCGCCTGGAATCCTCAGGGATGTCAACTCTTTACCTCCATCAAGCGGAGGCGCTGAACGCTATTTTGGCCGGGAAGAATGTCATAGTAGCGACACCCAGTGCCAGCGGCAAGAGCTTGTGCTACCACCTGGCGACGCTTGAGGCGGTTTTGGGTAATAAAGGTAGCCGTGCTGTTTATATTTTCCCCACCAAAGCTCTGGCCCAGGACCAGCTAAGGAGCCTGAAGGAAATTGCTTGCCCCGAATTTCTTTCTCAAGGGGCGGTGGCTACTTTTGATGGTGATACGCCGCAAACAGAGAGAGCTAACATAAGGAGGCAATCCAGAGTATTGCTCACCAACCCGGATATGCTTCACCTTGGCATTTTGCCCCATCACCAATCTTGGTCTCGGCTGTTCCGTCACCTGAAGTATGTGGTGATAGACGAGGCTCATGTTTATCGAGGTGTTTTTGGCTCCCATATGGCTAACATCCTGCGCAGGTTACGCAGGGTTTGTACTTTTTATGGCTCTAATCCTCAGTTTATTTGTTGCTCAGCCACTATTGCCAACCCGAAAGAGCACGCTCAAAATTTGACGGGCTTGCCTTTTGAGGCAATTACCCAAGATGGCTCGCCGCATGGCGAGAAGTATTTCGCTTTCTGGAACCCGCCTACCATTGATGAGGCTGAGGCAGGTCGGCGTAGCCCTAATACCGAGGCCACCTTCCTTCTTACTGAGCTAATCCAGAATAATATTCGTAGCCTCGCTTTTGCCCGTACTCGCAAACTGACTGAGCTTATCAGCATTTATACTCAGGAGCAGCTACCCCCCTCGCTATCGGATAAAATCAGCCCTTACCGGGCCGGCTACCTTCCTGAGGATAGACGCCAGATTGAGCGTCGGTTCCTTGATGGCGAACTCCATGGGTTAGTGGCCACGACTGCTCTGGAATTGGGCATAGATATTGGCGATCTGGAGGCTACAGTGCTTACTGGCTATCCCGGTAGCATCGCCAGTGCCTGGCAGCAAGCCGGGCGCAGTGGGCGAAGCACAGGCAGCTCATTGAGTTTTCTTATCGCTCAGGATAATCCCCTTGACCAATACCTGATGCGTAACCCAGATTTCTTTTTTGGCAAAAATTTTGACAATGCCTTAATCAATCCCGATAACCCCTATATCTTAAAGCCTCACCTGCTTTGTGCTGCCTGGGAGAAACCTCTGGATGATAGGGATAAGGAATTCTTTGGTAGTGATGTGGACGCTGCAGTAGCTGAACTGGAGCGAGAAGGCAGATTAAAGAAACG
>DAOUTC010000020.1 GCA_030626915.1 Dehalococcoidia bacterium | reverse complement strand
TGGAGTTCTTTATCAGCTATGGGCTTGAGCTAGGCAAGCAGCCTAATGATAAAGAATTTCAGCAGTTAAGCCAGAGGCTGCAAGCTCTGGGCAGCTCAAGAAAAGCCAAGAGCGGTTAAAAATATTGTAATTTCTCGTTTTTTCTCCTCAATCATATTTTTTCACAGCTTCAAATAGAACTATCTTCTAGAACATAATCACTTCCCAACCTATCCTAATGCCTGTCATAGTATCTTTTAGCTAGTAAATTTCGTCCTTTGTCATTCTGAGGGAGCAAAGCGACCGAAGAATCTCGGGGATTCTTCGCCTGCGGCTCAGAATGACAAGGAAGGAAAGAGCAGAATAACAGAAAGAAGTTGGAGGTGTAGCTATGACAAGGCCAATTGATTTATTGCGGCAGGGCAGGAGAGAAGAGCTATGGCAGATGTGCTGTGGCTTTATTGACTTAAGTCTGGAGCAGTTTATGGCTATCCAGAAACGATTGCTGCTGGAGCAAATTGAGCTATTGAAGAATTGTGAGCTAGGCAGGAAAGTGATGCGTGGTGCTATGCCCACCACTATGGAGGAATTCCGGGAGCAGGTGCCACTAACTACCTACGGCGATTACCTCCCTGAGCTAGCACAGAAAAGGGAGGATGTTTTGCCAGCCAAGGTTGCCAGGTGGGTGAGGACTTCGGGCAAGACTGGTGAGTATGATGTTAAGTGGGTGCCTATGTCAGAGGATTTCCTTTCAGAATATGAGAAGGTAGCTGGTGGCATAGCCATTTTTACCGCGTGCACTGGTCGAGGCGATGTTTCTCAGGTTAAGGAACATCAAAAGACGATATATACAGTAGGATCTGAAGAGTATGGTTCGTGGCTTATCTGTCGCTTGATACAGCAGGCGCTTGGCTATGATATGTTGCCCTCTAGTGTCGAGGGGATGTCTTTTCAAGAGAAAATAAAGGCTGGCTTTGAGGAGGCTTTATATCAAGGACTTGATGCCTTTGGTGGTTTGCCCTCTGTCTTGGTGGCTGTAGGAGAGCAGTTCAAACGACAGTCGGGAAAGACAAACATTCGCCCTCTGTTATCTCACCCCAAGGCACTGTTACGCGTAACCAAGGGACTAGTCAAAAGCAAATTAGCTCATCGCCCTATGTTGCCCAAAGACTTGTGGTCAATTAAAGGAATTGGGGGTGGTGGCACAGACAGCACCATTTTTAAGAAAAAAGTGAAGGAACTGTGGGGGAGATATCCTCTGGAACTTTATAGTGGCACAGAAGGCGGCATTTATGCCACCCAGACCTGGGATTACGAAGGTATGACTTTCGTGCCCAATCTAGACTTCTTTGAGTTTATTCCTGAGAGGGAGTGGTTCAAATGGCAATTAGACCACTCCTACCAGCCTAAGACTATCTTGCTGGATGAGGTGAAAGCGGGCGAGAATTATGAGATAGTCTTCACCAATCTTCATGGCGGTGTCTTGGTTAGATATAGAGTTGGCGATATAGTCCGGATAACCTCACTGCGAAATGAGAAATTAAATATTGATATTCCTCAAATGGTATTTGAGAGGCGAGCTGACGAACTTATTGATATATTTGGCTTTGGCCACATTACAGAAAAGCTAATCTGGCAGGCAATTGAAAATACCGGCATCCCTTACGTAGATTGGACAGCTCGCAAGGAAATAATTGATAATAAGCCGGCACTGCATATTTATATTGAACTTAAAGGTAACTATATCGCCAGTGAGAAGGCTGTGGCGGCGGCAGTGTACGAGGAGTTCCAGAAATTAGACAGCATATATGGTTTCAATCTTTACAAATTTGCCTATGGTGATGCAGCAAGACTGCTTGATCTAAAGCCAATACAGGTTACTTTGCTTCCTCAAGGTGCCTTCCCCAGCTACATGGCTCAACGGCAAGCCGAAGGTGCTGATTTGGGTCATCTGAAGCCACCTCATATCAACCCACCTGATAGAGTGCTTTCCTTGCTGGGAGTTCCCAGGGTTGAGGTGGAAGCTGTGCCCGTAACAGAAGCTGAGCGAGCGGCTGCTCGGTGAACTGAGCATAGCGGTTAAACAATCGCGGGGGCGAGGCTTAACCTCGCCCCTTTTTGTCATTGCGAGCCCTTCACTTCCTGTCATTCTGAGCCCTTCGCATTCTGTCATCCTGAGCGAAGCAAAGGATCTCGTAATGCTCAGGACAGGCTCCGCGAAGAATCTCACATCGCTCAGGACGGGCTCGCCGAAGCAATCTTTCTCTGGGATTGCTTCGGCACCAAAGTACCTCGCAATGACAGAGGGGACGAGTCTCGCAGCTAACAAAGCAGGCTGAAAGCGATACTTTAGTCCTTCTTGACAGCTTCCGCATTTATGCCATAATTGCCTTACATTATGAATACTCATGCTTTGATCCCTTTAATTAATACCATCGCTTATATCCCGTTATTCGTCATTTTGCTGACTAACCGACCGTGGGACAGAAAGCGAAAGTTTTTCTTCCTATACCTGATTTCTGCCATCCTCTGGAGCGCGGGTGACATTTTCTTCCGCGGCGATTTCTTCATGCAGGATAAGCTCCTTCTGGTTAAAATTGGTAACTGTGTTGGTATATGGTCGGGAGTTCAATTTCACTATTTTTTGCACCTCTTTTATAGGCCGCGAGGATTTAAAATACCATTCGCTTATGCCTTGCCAGCAAGCACCATTATATTAGCAGTGCTGGGCTATATTCCCAGGAGCATTGATATTACTGCCAGCGGCATCTACGTCCACTATGGTATTTGGCTTACTGTTATAGGTTTCCTTCTCATCACTCTGATTTGCAGAGACGTATATTACTTGGTGCGTAAACGCAGGATTTTAGCTGACCCCATACTACGTAACCAGGTAGTCTATATATTAATAGGTATCGGTGTAATGATTGTCAGTATCGTCATAGCGTTTGCTCCCCTCGGAGGGGGATTTCCCTTTGGCCATGTTGGTAATTTAGCCAACGCCTGTATTTTGACCTATGCCGTTGCGGCGCATCGCTTGCTGGATTTCAGGGTGTTTTTCCGTCGTGGGTTGATTTCCACTATATATGGCATTCTCTTCATATCTATTTGTCTGTCGTGGTGGTTTCTGTTCCAAAAGGTATTCCATTTCGAGTCAAGCTTTACTCCTGTTCTTATAGCCTTATTAGCTACACTGGCTATATTTGTCGTTTTTGGAGTTCAAGCGCGTAGCATAATTGCTGAAAGAGTGGAGCAAGTCTTTTACGGTGAAAGGATTGGCCCCCGGCGCGAATTATCTGACTTTATCAACAAAATATACGATGTCCCTACCCTGGAGCAGTTTGGCAATCAACTTGTGTCCTTGCTTTCACAATCTCTTGATTGTTGCAGAGCCTGTTTGCTTTTACCCCAAGCTGGAAGCGGAGATTTTTCTGCCAGATTTAATTATCCACCTGTGGGAGATAATCCCATGTCGGAGATGAGATTGAGGCACAATAGCCCCATCGTAACCTGGCTGGAGCGAGAGACTCGGAGGTTATCCAGGAGGGAACTCGATGTTCTTCCTGAATTTCAAGGTTTGTGGCAGGAGGAAAAAGAGGACCTCCAATCGGCAGAAGTGGAATTGTTCCTTCCTTTAATGCACGGTGATAGACTTATTGCTATTTTGGCGGTGGGTAATAAGCGGGATAGCAAGCTTTATACCGTTGAGGATATTGATTTAGCGGAGTCTGTTGCCAACCATGTGGCAGTGAGTATGGAAAAGGAATACCTCCGCGAGCAATTGGATGAGCAGAGCAAAGAATTAGCCCTTATCAACCGTTTAAGTGCGATCATAACCTCCAGTATGAATATTGATGAGATATTTAAAAGTTTTGCCCGGGAGTTAAAGGAGGTAGTTGATGTTGACTATGGCACGATTGCTTTAATTGAAGGAGAGCAGATTCACATTTTGGCTCTATCTAGCCAGGTGAGGTCAGTGCGTCGGGTGGGAGAAAGGATACCACTTAAAGGGTCAGCTACTGAATGGGTAGCTGAACACAAGAAAAGCTTATATCAAGCTGACCTGGAACAACATAGCAGATTTTGGACTGCCGAGCGCTATATTAAGGAGGGAATTCGCGCTATAGTTCATCTGCCATTGGTTGTGAGGGATGAGGTTATTGGCAATTTAATTGTAGCTAGTTCCCGTCCCCATGCCTATAGTTCCAAGCAAATACGAACTCTGGAGCATTTGGCTTTACAAATTGCCGCGCCTATTGAAAACTCCCAGCTTTATGCCAGGGCTAAGCAGAGGGCTCGCATTGATGAACTCACCGGGCTATTTAACCGCCGCCATTTTGAGGAGCGGCTTAAAGAGGAAATTGCGCGGCATTCTCGTTATGGGGATGTATTCTCCCTGCTCATGCTTGACCTTGATTCTTTTAAGACCTACAACGATATGTATGGACATCCCTCTGGCGACCGGCTTCTAAACCAAATAGGTAGAATTATCAATCGCTCTATCAGGAGTGCTGACCAGGCTTTTCGCTATGGTGGTGACGAGTTCGTTGTCATTTTGCCCCAGACAACTGTGGACGATGCTTATGTAGTAGCTGAACGAGTTCGGGAGCATATTGCTGCTGAAATGACGGCCAAGGAAATTGTGGTGACCTGTAGTGGGGGTTTAGTTAGCTATCCTTCCGATGGAACAATAGCCGGTGACCTTGTTAACACGGCTGATACTGTTCTTTATTATGCCAAGAGCACGGGAGGTAATCGAACTTATCTTTCTTCTAAAATCCTGTCTGAGCCAGTAACCGAGACCGGGATTGACGCCAGAAGAGGTAGCTTAAGCACTGTTTACGCCTTGGCCGCAGCAGTGGATGCTAAAGACCACTATACCTATGGCCATTCCAGGAAAGTTAACACTTATGCTGTAGCTCTGGCTGAGGCTATCGGCCTATCACCTGAAGAGGTGTCCAGGGTAAGCACTACTGCTTTACTCCATGATATTGGCAAGATTGGTGTTCCTGATAGGATACTCAGCAAGAAAGGGAAACTTAATGAGGAGGAATGGGGGGTAGTCAAGTCCCATCCCGGATTAGGAGCGAATATTGTCAGGAATGTGCCTGGCTTAGTCCCCTGTGTGAATGGCGTCTTATATCATCATGAGCGGTGGGATGGCACTGGCTATCCTGAAGGATTGAAAGGTGATAATATCCCCCTGGATGCTCGCATTCTGGCTATAGCAGATGCCTTTGCTGCTATGACTTCTGCCCGACCTTATCGTGATGCCTTCTGTAATGATAAAGTGATAAAACAGCTTAGACAAGGTGCTGGTAAACAGTTTGACCCCAAATTGGTGGAAGTTTTTATCGGTATTATCGAAGCTGGCCATCCTGAGAAGGCGAAGGTGGGTCAAGACCCATCCAACGAACAACCAGGTCCGTAATACAGTTAGAAATCCTAAATATCAAATGACCAAAATGAAATAAAAATGTAAAAGTAAAAATGCAAAATGACAAAGCAAAATTTAAGAATGAATTCAAGGGGCGTGTCTATAAATTTGCACTGGATGTAATCGGATTTGTGGATAAGCTGTCAGTGGAGCAAACCTCGAGGATCATTAATGACCAGCTTTTACGAAGCACTACTAGTATTGGCGCTAATGTGATTGAGGCTCAGGCAGCCTCTTCAAGGAAAGATTATACCAATTTCTTCACTTATGCACTGAAGTCGGCAAATGAATGCAAGTTTTGGTTAGGGCTGATCAGAGATTCCGGCAGAGGTAACAAAGACACCGTTAATAAACTTCTAAAAGAAGCCACAGAAATTGCTAATATACTCGCCACCAGCATACTAACTCTGAAAGGAAGAAAATGAAACATCTTTGCATTTTAATTTGTCACTTTGATTTTTTATCTTTGATTTTTGATATTTATTGATATTGTTTAGAATTTAGTGCTTAAGATTTAGGATTTTTTAGCAGGACGCATATATTACGGGAGAGGTTCTTTATGGGGAAGTGGTAGGATCTTTCTGGTGCTATACTAAGGATTTCAAAGCCAACTTTGGTGAGTAGTCTTTTAAGCTCGCCATAGGAAAAGAGGTGATAATAGCGATAAACTGTTTCACCTCCCAGCCTCCAGGGCACTTCTTGCTCTGGAGACTTTACCCGAAACCTTGGTTGTCCTCGGTTCCATACGGTTAAGAAGGCCTCGCCTTCTGGCTTTAGCACCCGTTTTAATTCATAAAATGCTCTTTCCCTCTCATTTTGGCCCTTGATATGGTGATAAGTGGCCACTGCAATTGCCCAGTCGAAGGTATGGTCAGAGAAAGGTAGAGAGAGTATGTCAGCAGCCACCAAGTTGACATAAAAATTAAATTTGGTGGAATATCTCTGTGCTTGCTTGAGCATCTGTGAGGAGAAATCTATACCCCAAAGTTCGAAGCCCTGCCGGAAAGGCAAAAAGTCGGGACCGTGACCACAGCCAAGATTGAGTAGTCTTCCGCCCTGCCATCTCCGAGCTAGCTCCTCCAGCTCTTGCCTTAACAAAGGCCAATGCCTTACCCGGTACCAGCTTTCAGCTATTTGGTCGAAGACCTCTCTATTTGTGGTCATAGAATAAGCTCTGCTAAACTGTAGTGTAACATGAAAAAGGTAACTCGGACTATTTCAGGGGTAACGCCGGTGGCGGTTATGGCCAAACCCTTTTCTTGCCCTGGCAAGTGCGTCTACTGCCCTGACTCACCTGGGGCACCAAAGAGCTATACTATAGAATCTCCAGCAGTTTTGCGGGCCAGGAAATGTAACTTTGAGCCTGGAAGGCAGGTGGAGTTTAGGCTCAAGACATTGGCTGATATGGGGCATGCTGAGGACAAAGTGGAGCTCATTATTATGGGAGGCACCTTCCTGGCTTACCCTCAAGAGTATCAGTACCAATTTATCAAGGATTGCTATGATGCCCTCAATGGCGTTTCCTCTACTGATTTAGAAGCAGCCAAGAAATTGAATGAAACCGCTGAGCACCGCTGTGTGGGACTATGCATTGAGACCAGGCCTGATTGGTGTGGGGAGGAGGAGATAAAGAGAATGCTTTATTTTGGCACTACCAGGGTGGAGATTGGGGTACAGACGCTGGATGATGACATCCATCGTCTAACCAGGAGAGGTCATGGAGTAGCTGAGGTTATCTCTGCCACTAGATTGCTAAGAGATTATGGTTTTAAGGTTTACTATCATTGGATGCCCGGTTTGCCTGGCTCAGTTCCGGAGCATGACCTGGAGCTATCGCGAAAATTGTTTGATGATGAATATTTTCGCCCCGATGGGCTTAAACTTTACCCTACCCTGGTAGTCGCAGGAAGTGAGCTGGAAAACTGGTATCGGGATGGTCGCTACCAACCTTACGGGGATGAGGAGATGATAGACCTGCTTGTGGATATCAAAACCTTGATTCCCAAGTATGTAAGAGTTCCCAGGCTGATGCGGGATATCCCCGCTAAATTTATCATTGCTGGTTGCAGGGACCTGGCGCTGAGGGGGAGTATCAGGAAGCGGATGAACGAGCTGGGCCTCCACTGTAAATGTATTCGGTGTCGGGAATATGGGCATAGGCTGAGGGATGGTTGGCCAATTGGCCAACCTGAGCTAACCAGGGTGGACTACGAAACTTATGGCGGGAGAGAAGTCTTTCTTTCCTATGAGGATGCCAATGAGACTTTATTTGGCCTGTTGAGGATGAGAATTAAGCCTTCCTTGGGCAATGGCAACTTGGCTCTTATCAGAGAACTGCATATTTTTGGTTCTGAGGTTCCTCTGGGAGAAAGGCGAGGTCAAGCTGCGCAGCATCGTGGTTTGGGGGAAAAGTTGCTTCGAGAGGCGGCGAGAATTGCCAAAGAGGAATTCCTTGTTGGCAAGCTGAGCGTTTTAAGTGGTGTTGGCAGTAGAGAGTATTACCGCTCACTTGGCTATATCCTGGGGGGCGCCTACATGGTCAAGGAGCTTTAGATTTAGTTAGCAGGTTATGTGGATAAGAGCAGCGACCTTTTTTTTCTGTTTTATAAGCTCGTTTAGCTTGGCTACAGCCTCATGAGACGGCTGAACTATCAGACTTAGACTTCTTTCCTTGGCCCAGCTTTCTACATCCGGAGCTAGATAAGCCTTGCCATCGGTGCCAGTGCCGATGACTATTGTTTCAGGCTCGCCCCGGGTTAGTTCTTCAATTTCCTCCTTCTTGATATTGTGACTACCGAACATCAAGAAGCCACCCTTTCTTTTCTTTACTGTGCCATCGGCAAAAATCAGCACATCCCGACGATATTTCTTACCCTCGATGATTATAGAGCCAAAGCTAAGTTTATCTATTTTAGCCATAAAATCTCACCACCTCCGTTTTCCTCTGACTTTCTGGGCATTTTGCAGCTTGGCTTTTTGTTTACTATCTTGCTTTATCGCTCTGCCATGTTTGAAGCGGTTTAAGTTCAAAAATCCTTTCGCCATAATTCCCTCAGGCTATTTTACCTTTGCTAAACATAAATTAGCAAATAGACTTCCAGCTTCTAATCATGCTAACATTAGCCATTCAGATGAGCCAAATTAATTGGGGTTTCCTGAAAAAAGAAATTCTTCAGAGTTGTGTCAAAGTAATCTCCTTTGATGCTGAGGGAACGCTGGTGACGCCTGCCTTCAGCCATGCTGTTTGGCATGAGGCTATCCCAGCTTTTTATAGTCAAAAGAATGGTATTGAGCTTGCCCAGGCTAAGAAAATTGTTGCCATGGAGTATGACAAAATCGGTGAACAGAGACAAGAATGGTATGATATAAACTTCTGGTTTAGGCATTTGCACTTAGGCGCTTCTGAGCCAGTGATACAAAGCTGCCAGGATAAAGTATCTTATTATCCTGAGATAATCGATATCCTTTCCTCATTGGATAGTCAATACAGGCTAATTATCGCCTCAGGCACGCCATTGGAGTTGCTGCATTATTTGTTGCGGGATGTAGAGCCTTATTTTGCTCATGTTTTTTCTTCCATCTCGCACTATAGGCAATTAAAGACACCCGACTTTTATCTTCAAGTGTGCGGAGAAATGAATGTCAAGCCCGGTCAGGTTGTCCATGTGGGTGATAACTGGCAATTTGATTTTCTTAATCCCAAGCAGGTTGGCATCCATGCTTTCCATATTGATAGGGTGGGGGGCAATCATCAAGAGTCTCTGGCTGATTTAACTCAGCTAAAACACCTTCTCTCAGCTTAGCCGTGATAATCAAAGGGAATCCTAAGCTGTGATTTTCCCATCCTTCAGGATTATTTTGCCATCAAATTTCAGTGTTGGTTTTGGAATCACAAAGTCTTGATGCAGGTCTGCTGATACCTTGCCCCCCATGTGAGAACTGTCCCCTATGGCGATATGAACTGTTTCCCTTATTTTTTCAGCTTCGAGCAGGTTGTCGGGACGTCTGGCGTTTGGATTCGTGCCAATACCCTGTTCAGCGCAATTTCTACGAGAGAGATAAGGTTCCTCATTTTTCTCGCAGGCTAGCATTTCTCTAAAATCATTTCCTACCTTGCCTCCACCGATAACTTCTACCACCTGCCCATCTTTAAAAGTAAAAATCATATTTTCTGTCAGCTCTGCATACCATCCTTTTTCCACAACCAGATTTCCATTCGCTGTCCCCTCTAGAGGCACAGTATAAACCTCGCCAGCAGGTAGATTCCCAAAGGCACCTTTTTCGGTAAATATACCATCATCGATTAATCCCTTCCTTCCTTCCAGGCTGTATTTTAGCTCTGTGCCACCTGGAGAGGTTAAGGTGACTTCCCCTGCTTGGTCCACCAGTTTGGCTATTTTCTGGCATTCCTGATGTATCTTTGTGAAGTCTGCTGCCATTGGCCCTCCGGGGTAGAACATCTCAGGAATGAACAGCGGCATGCTGGCAATGCGAGTCCCCGATTTGGTGGCATTCTCTCGTGCTTCTGTATGAGAAAGTGAATAGCTGGTTATAGCCACTGCTACATCGGCTTTCTTCATTTTTTCTTCCACTTCTTTTCCAGGTTCTGTGCCATGCCTTCCTACAGATGGGTAGGCGTAAAATTGCACCGTACACTGTGGGAATTTTTCACCCGCTATCTCGCTCACCATCTTGGCAAGGAGAGACCTTTCCATCATTTCACCAAGTTCTTTGCTTTGTTTCTTTACCCACTCTTCGGTGGTGGGTACATCTGTGACTACAAGTAGCCTCTCGCTACTTTTAACGCCCATATTCACCTTGAGCATATTTATCACGCCTGGCTCAATTTTTCCCTTCTCCACCATGCTATACACCTCCTTTGTTTTTCAGTTTATCGGCAAAATCCAAAGTTAAGTCGTCTAGAAACTTAATGAATTTGTCTTTATCACTCATTACAGAATATTTCCCACCATCTATTTTCTTCCTTATGCCTATAAAGAATTCATCTGCTATACCCGCTCCTTCAAGAATTCCAATCAATCTGCTCGCCCCATCGATCAATCTGAATGGTCCGTATAGCTTTGGCTCTTCAACGCAGTTCCTTGCTGAGGTTACCAAAAAGGCGAGCAGGTTAAAGAAATCACTTTTTAACTCGCCTTTATCTATTATGCCACTGGACGACTTCATTGATTTCCCTTCTCTTTGGTGGTTTTGGTGTCTCTTCAGGATAGCCTAATGTGATGAGTAGTTCTGGATTTATGTGCTCTGGTAGGTCATATAACCTCTTTATGGCACTTATTCCAAAAGACCGTACAGCGCAAGAGCCAATCCCAAGGTCATAGGCTGCCAGCATGATATTCTGACTGGCCATTGAGATATCCATTACAGACAGTATATCTCTGCCGAGTTCACCACAAAGCTCGTATGCTCTTTTCAAGTCCCGGCAGACGATTATTATCGCTGCCGGGTTGCCAAATATCCCTGGCGAGAAAGTCTTTATCTTTTTAATGTCATCGTCATCTTCTACAACAATGAATTCCCATGCTTGAGCATTGCTTCCAGATGGAGACCAGATTGCAGCCTCCATTATCTTTCCAAGGTGCTCCCTGGGTATTTTCCTATCTGTGTAGCTTCTTACGCTTCTTCTTCCTCTTATGGCGTCAAAAGTCTTCACCTAAATCCCCCATGTGCCCAAGGAAAGGGCGATTTATACTACCAGTCGTGCCCTTGTCTCTTTTACTGCCTTGTAGAGGTTGAAAATACTCAGCAGAGCCGAAAGTAGACAAACTGCAAATGCTATATATGGAATGGCCGTAGAATCTACTGCGAAGAAGGGAGCTAAAAACATCGCACATCCAGTAAGCCCCAATGAGAGCGCAATCCAATTATGTTGCACGCACTTATTGCCAAGCTCCCATAAATCTTCTTCCTTGCTAATTCGCGGGTATATCAATGCCATCCCTACCAACTGGATTACACCTACCGCAAGATAGACAATCCCGGTAAAGACGTTTTGAGACCATACCACGGCCGCCAATACCAAAAGTACAATGGGGAAAATCATAATTATGCCACTGGAAATCTTGACATATCTTTTGAATTTCATTTTATATCACGCTCCTGTCTTATCTATAATGTGTTCTCCCAGGTCCATCTTTACGCCAGCTTTGTCGCATGCGATGGCAATTACAATGTACAGCACCAGTCCAAGTAGCAAGCAATTAAGGCACATTATTCCCCCACCTTCAGGTATAGCCCATTTACCCAGCACCGTTGCCACGATAGCCGAAAACCATCCAATCCAGTTTACCTTGGCAACTTTGGTGCCTGGCTGGAACTGATATCTCTCCCTTAAGCGCTCTCCCTTGTACCAGCGGTATAACCAGAAGTCAGCGATTAGAACTCCACCTGCCGCAGGCAAAAACGTTCCGAGCAGCATCAGGAATGCCTGGAAGGGCTCCATGGCCGCCCCCCAAACACGTGCGATCACTGCCGCTAGCGCTACGCCTATTGCCCCGGCGATAAGGACGATGTACTTCCTTTGAATGGGTACCCACAGGTTAATGGCTAGGGATGTGCTATATATATTATTGTCATTTGTTGACCATTGCCCTAGAATCGCCATCAGGAATGCACCCATACCGGCTCCGGCAGCAAGTAACGCCCCGGCAATATTTGCCTCACCTGTTACCAGGGTTATCATAGCTGCCCCTGAAAGCATGTATACCTGCAAAAACATAAGTTGAATTACCCATGCGGCAGCACCATGCCAAATCTTTTTTGCATAGCGACAAATATCAGCTGTAATTATGGCTCCCACAACGTACATGCCCACAACTTCTGTCACACCTACCCCAAAAGGAACCGGGCTTGCTGGTTTTATACTGGCAAGTCCGGCGAACCCGCCTCCTTGTTGCACGCCTATCATGACTCCGAAGCCTGCCAGCAACATAAAGAAAGGTACCGCTAAGTAACTGAAAAATGCCAGACCTCTAAAACCAAAATAGGCTGTAATGAGCATTAGTATGCCACCCCATATTGAGGCAGCAAATACAGTGGCCCACGGTGCCTCGGGGAAAATGGTGCTTATTATGACGCCAAATAGCCACGTCTGTACAGTGAACCAACCCAGGGCAGGAATACCGGAAACAACCGTACCCCATACTTGCGAACCTATGTTTCCAAACGCAGGCCTCAAATTTACATAGGTAGAACATCTAGAAACTCCACCAATTGGAGCAGTAAGCCCCCCTATGAGAGACAATACCGCTGAACCGGCAACCGCAACCCATACCGCATCCTTGAGATAGAACTGTGTGCCAAGCACTGACCCTCCCCATAGCGCGGCGATACAACACAACACACCTGTATAAGTATAAAACATGGTAAGAAGAGACCTGGTCTCTTTCTTTGGTACAGGTACCAGGGCGTAATCGCCAAATTTATCTTCCCAGAGCCAAACTTCTTCTACCTTTTCCATATTTCTCTATACCTCCTATTTTATTTTAATGGAATATAAGAGCCTCTATATCCTAGTTTTTCCAATATAGACTTCCAACAATTAAATCCTTCGGGTATCCTTTTCCAAGGCTCTGGGGCAGCAACCCCTATGACTGCTATCTCCATACCCTCCTTT
>DAOUTC010000019.1 GCA_030626915.1 Dehalococcoidia bacterium | reverse complement strand
ATGTAAATTGTAAAAAACTAGCTATCACCACTGGGGGCAAATTGAAAAATCTGGCTCAAGAAAATGGTGTCCCAGTCTTTACCATAGATTATCCTGGCCAGCCCCGCGCTGCTCTTGGTTATAGCTTTATTCCTCTCATCGCCCTGCTGGGCAAACTGGGCTTCCTTGAGGATAAATCGGCTGTTGCTACTCCATCATTGCGAGCGAAGCAGAACAATCTCACCGCACAAGCCTTGCCCGCCTTGATAGAAGGGATGGCTCAACTACTTGAGGGTCTTTTAGGCAAGCTGGCGGAAAATATACCTATGCATCTTAATCCAGCTAAACAGTTAGCCAGTAAATTATTTGGCAAGCTGGTAGTCATCTATGGTGCTGGCATACTTTCCCCGGTAGCTCAAAGGTGGAAAGCTCAATTCAACGAGAATAGCAAAACCTGGGCTTTTTACGAAACTTTCTCCGAGCTTAACCACAACGCCGTAGTCGGCTATGAGTTTCCTCAGGAAATGGCAAGCAAGGTGTATGTAATCTTGCTTCGCTGCCCCTTACTCCACCCCAGAATTACGGCTCGGTATCAAATAACCAGCGAGATTCTGAAAAGGGCTGGAGTAGAACATGAAATTATTGACAGCGAAGGTGAAAATAGCCTGATGCAGATGCTGAGCTTAGTCTTTATCGGTGACTGGACAAGTTATTATCTAGCAATACTTAATCAGACTGACCCCACACCGGTGAAAATGATTGATTACCTAAAGGAGCGCTTGGGCAGCATAGGTTTATAGGGGGGTGTGTGTTTTTGAAAAATTTCGAATCGATTTTGAGGGCCGCGGCTGAAAATCTCCACACGCCAACCGCCGCCCTCTGGCTTGCCGCTCCTAACAATTTCAAATTTCTTAGTTAGCTTCACTAGCTGGCTCGGCTTCGCCGAGCTTGGCAGCAAATTCTTTTGTATTTTTCATACCGTTCTGCGATAAGGGAAATCCGGCGAAGCCGAATTTGGACGAAGGAGGTAAGCTGAAAGTCTTTTAGCCGCTGTTATACGGTGTTGACGAAGAGACAGCCTCGCTTCATTATCTGTCTGCAAACGAGTTGTTATCTATGATGTTGCCATAGATGACGCCATAATGCCAGCCATTCTGGCGACTCCAGCCTAAAGCCTGTCCTGAGTCCAGGGTATAAGCTAGCTTAAAGGGTTGGCTTAAGGGGGCACATTGGAATCCCGAAGGCCTAGGATTCAGTTGGAGCCAACGCTCGGTGGGACGGTTTAGGAGGTCTAGCAAAGAAAAACACCGTTGCCGGTACAAAACCTATCAACATCGATAGCAGAAAGGCAGGCTGATAATAACTCCCAGTGATGTCAAATATCCAGCCAAGCAAGGGAGTTAAACCCGCAGATACTGGGATTCCTATGATGCCGCTAATAAACATCATGACCACAGTGATGGTCGCGAAGGCCCTTCGTCCGAAGTAGTCCGCTCTTATAGCAAGGATAAGGGGCACCATTCCAGAGCCCAGGCCGTAGACCAAGGTGTATAGATAAACTTGGGCGATGCTTCCAGCGGTCATTAAGATGACCACGCTAGCGCTCTGGAGGGTAATGGCGATGGCGAGGAGATAGCGTTTTGTGAACATATCACCGAGGTAGCCAAAGAGCAATATCCCCACCAATCCTATAAGAGGCGTAATATGGAAAATATTTGCGATAGCCGCCTGGCTAAATCCAAGATCAAGTAAAAAAGGCACCCTGTGCCATGTGGTCATCGCACCTACCCCGCTTGCTAGAGCCATGCCGATGGCCAGCATCCAGAAGGCCCTGGTTCTGAGCGCTTGCTGCAGAGTAAAGTTTATTTCTGCGACACGATTCTCCTGTTCGGTCACTGGCTCGCCGCTTTCCTCTATCGCTGGTAACTCTCCATCAGGCAGATAACCGTGTTGCTCTGGCCTATGCCTGATCACAAAAGCCAAAGGGATGCCGATAACCAGCATCACCACCCCCAGCCCTAAGAACGGATCTCGCACGCCAAATTGATCCACAATCCGTTCCCCTAAGAGAGTCGTTATCGCTCCACCAAGGACAGAGGCCGCACAGATAATAGCCAAGGCTATGGCCCTTCTCCTCATGAACCAGTTTGCCGTCGCAGTCTGCACGGGCAGAAGGAAACCGGCACTCATTCCTATCCCTACTAGCGTGCCTTGAAGGATATAAAGCGTAAGAAGACTATTGGCAAAACGTAGCGCTAAGAAGCCGATACTGGCTACGGGAATACCAATGAGCATGAGTTTCCTTGGCCCAAATCTATCGATGAGAGGCCCTATTGCTAACAAAGCGATACTCCCTACGAAGCCCGATATGCTCAAGGCCATTGCCACTTGGCTTGGAGCGCCACCAAGTCCCTTAACTAGGTCGGGCAATTGGTTCGCTATATAGCCACGGGCCCCGATGCCGTAGGCAACGATAACGAAGCCCGCCACCACTATCCACCAACCATAGAAAAGGCGTGGCTTTGCCCTAGTCCCAACCCCTGTGTTCATTTTGAGCTACGTTTACTGTTCTTAAAGTATCCCCTAGTCAATTTCGTCTAACTCGGTTCTATACGAAGCCACCTAGCTATCTGAACGAGATTGGCCATTTTCCAACTGGCGGAGGGAGTGGGATTTGAACCCACGACCCCAATTTCTCGGGGTAACCGCTTAGCAGGCGGCCGCACTAGACCACTATGCGATCCCTCCGAAGCGTGGGCTCTTGATTTATTATGCCAGATATAATCTGAACTGACAAATCCTGGCATTACCTTATTTATTATTGCTTACCAGGACAAGATAGATACTTATAGACTTACATAGGTGGTGGGCCATTGTGGACTCGAACCACAGACCCCGGTCTTATCAGGACCGTGCTCTAACCAACTGAGCTAATGGCCCCTTATTTATTACGCTTATAAATATAGCCTCTACGGAAACGAATGTCAATCTACAAGCTAAAGTATCTAATTAGAGCGGGGAAAAGAGACCTATTCAGGGAACCATGGTCATGAATATGCCAGCAACCACTGAAGTAGCAATAGCACCCGCCATATTGGGACCCATAGCATGCATTAGCAGAAAGTTTCTGGGGTTGGCCTTTTGTCCTTGTACTTGAGCCACTCTAGCTGCCATAGGAACAGCAGAGACGCCAGCGGCACCGATAAGTGGGTTAATTTTCTCCTTAAGGAATAAGTTAGCTGCTTTTGCACCCCAAATGCCTCCAGCGGTACCGAAAGCGAAGGCTACTATAGCTAGACCGATGATAGCTAAGGTTTTAACGTTAAGGAATACCTGGGCTGGCATCAAAGCTCCAACGGTTATACCTAATAGAAATGTTAATACATCTACAAATGCGCCACCAGCTGATGCTGCTAGCCTATCAGTAACCCCGGTAACATAAAGTAGATTGCCAAACATTAACATGCCGATAAGGGGTGCTGCTTTGGGGACCAATAGGAAGGAAACTATTATCACTGCTATGGGGAAGATAACCTTCTCTAATTGAGAAACCTCCCGAATTTGAGGTTTCATATATATTTGCCGCTCCTTCTTTGAAGTAAGCAACCTTATTACAGGTGGTTGGAGTATGGGCACCAGAGCCATATAGGAATAGGCCACCAATGTAATGGGTCCCAGTAGTTGAGGGGCTTTAGCTACTGTAAGATAAACCGTGGGTGGTCCATCAGAGCCTCCGATAATGCCAACACAAGCAGCTTCACTTATACTAAACAAGCCTGTGAGACAAGCAATAAGAAATACAATAAACACACCCAACTGCGCTGTAGCACCAAACATGAAAGATAAAGGGCGAGCCATAGCCGGTGAGAAGTCTGACATAGCACCGATACCAAGAAAGATAAGCAAGGGAATTACTTCATTTGCTATTCCAAATTGATATAGTATATTTAGTAACCCTATTTCCCCTTCAGCCATCCCCCTTTCTATCGCTTCCAGCCCCCCCCTCACCATCGCTGGCAGTGGGACAGCACCAGGCTGCGCCGATGGCGCAAAAATCATTAACCCACTTGTCGGTATGTTGACCATTATTACGCCCAGGCCTATAGGTACTAATAAAACAGGCTCCATTTTCTTAGCAACGCCAAGGTAAATGAGCCCGCCGCCAATGAAAAGCATTAAAATATTGCCCCAGGTGAGGCTACCCAGAGCCATTTCATATAAGCCAAACATCTTAATTTGCTCCTAATTCAAATGATTTAGCCATAATATCATTTCTTGTCTTTTCTAACCCTTCTTTGCATCACGAACCCTATTAGCCAAATTACTACACATAAAATCGCCAGAACGAGGAGAGTGGATCCAAAACCACCACCAGAAATTTTTGCTGCCAAGTTCCAATCTATCATCTTAACGCTGTCTCCTTTTCCTGCCACAGAAGAGCCGCTATGCGCTTTATAACCTCATAGTTGAAGCCACGATAGCTAAGATAATTTGATAAGCGTCGATAGAAATCAGGGTAATCTAAATGAGCAAGGACATGCATTCGCCTACAGCCTAACTTATAAGCGTTATCCATATCATCTATATCCGCAGTTACCCGCTCAATAATCTCTGCAGCTACCTTCTTATCCTTTAATTCCTTTACTATTAACCTTTTGCTCTTGGGCTTAAAAGATAGCCGATTCTCCTTCCAAAACTGGGCAAAGGCAACATCATCAATTAAGTTCTGCTCCTTAAGTTTGGTGAGCGTTTTTTCTGCTATTTCAGTATCGAAGCCACGTTGGTGAAGTCGCTGCCTTACCTCTGCTTCACTACGTGAGCGATAATTAAGATAACGGTAAGCTGCCTCAAGACAATGTTGGAGGGCACCATCACTTACCAACTGACCCTTCTCTACCTGAGTGTCGTTATTCTTCAGCGGAGACTTCCACACTCTCGCTCTTAGGGAGGGTAGGGATAGCTGTTGAAGCTCTGATTTCACGTTCTAGTTGTGAAGCAACCTCCGGGTGCTGCCTCAAATAATCTTTGGCATTTTCTCTGCCTTGCCCCAACTTCGCCTCATTATAAGTAAAGAATGAGCCAGCTTTCTTCACTATGCCCGCTGCCACCCCCAGGTCAACCAAGTCTCCTTCTTTGCTTATGCCATGATTGAACATTATGTCGAATTCGGCCCTGCGGAAAGGAGGAGCTACCTTATTTTTGACCACTCTGGCTCTCACCCTGGCGCCTATTATTTCAGAGCCCTGCTTAATAGGGTCACCCCGCCTTAAATCTATCCTCACCGAACTATAGAATTTGAGCGCTCTCCCCCCCGGAGTTACCTCTGGGTTGCCAAAAATGATGCCCACCTTCTCCCGCAGCTGGTTAACAAAGATTACCGCTGTCCTGGACCTACCGATAGCAGCCGTCAGTTTTCTTAGTGCCTGAGACATCAGTCGAGCCTGCAAACCAACATGGGCATCCCCCATCTCACCTTCTATCTCCGCCTTGGGTACCAGGGCAGCCACGCTATCGATGACTATCACATCCACAGCACCACTTCTCACCAGAGTTTCAGTAATCTCTAAAGCTTGCTCAGCATTATCAGGCTGGGAAATGAGCAAATCGTCTATCCTAACACCACAATTAGAGGCATATAAAGGGTCAAGAGCATGCTCAGCATCAATGTATGCCGCAATGCCACCAGCTTTCTGAGCCTCAGCAATTATATGCTGACCGAGCGTAGTTTTACCTGAGGCTTCAGAGCCAAAGATTTCGCTAACTCGGCCCCTAGGTATGCCGCCTATCCCTAAAGCTAAATCAAGAGCCAATGACCCTGTTGGAATAGCATCTTCAGACAATTTAGCTGCACTTTCGCCTAGCTTCATAATCGAGCCTTTGCCAAATTGCCTTTCAATCTGCTCAATGGCTAATTCTACTGCCTTTTCTTTCCCTGTGGCCATTTCGAAATGCCTAAGAATTAACTAAAACATCATACCGCAGACGACGTACTAAGTCAATGGAACAGAGAACAAATTAAATTCCTCCTTTGAAGGTTGAGGTGACGACGGGCTATAATGCTTAAGCTTAAAATGAAAAAACTTGACAATATCTTAATTCAGGTTTCCAAACCCGCTCGCTATGCTGGGGGTGAATGGAATAGCATTGTCAAAAAATGGAAAACAACGTCCATTCGAATTGTATTATGCTATCCCGAGGTGTATGAAATTGGCATGTCTAATATGGCACTACCTATTCTCTATGAGATACTGAATTATCAGCCAGATGTATTAGCAGAAAGAGTTTATGCCCCGTGGATAGACATGGAAACAGTTTTGCGAAAGCAAAATATCCCACTTTTTAGCCTGGAATCTAAACACCTCTTAAAGGAATTTGATATTATTGGCTTTTCCTTAGGCTACGAGCTTACTTATACCAATGTGCTAAACATCCTCGACTTAGCTCAAATCCCCTTATTTAGCTCTCAGAGAGAAAATTCTCACCCCTTGGTAATAGCCGGAGGTAGTTGCGCCCTTAATCCTGAGCCCATGGCTGACTTCATCGACTTATTTGTAATTGGTGAAGGCGAGGAAATAGTACTGGAACTGTTGGAGGTGTTCCGAGCCTATAGGGGTAATAAAGGAGAGCTACTACGACAAGCTGCCAGGCTTGATGGCATATATGTTCCCAGCTTCTACCAGGTCAATTACAGAAAAGATGGCACTGTGAACAGCATTACACCCCGGATACCCGAAGCTAAACCAAGAATTCAGCGCAGGATAGTAACCAAGCTGCCACCCCCGGTGGCTAAACCAGTCGTCCCTTACACGGAGGTAGTATTTGACCGCGGCAATATAGAAATTCAGCGAGGTTGTACTCAAGGCTGCCGCTTCTGCCAGGCAGGGATGATTTACCGACCGGTGAGAGAGAGGTCACAAGATGAAATAATGGACGCTGTAGATAAACTATCAAAATATTGTGGCTATAATGAGGTGTCTTTGCTCTCCCTTAGCACCGGGGATTATTCTGCCATCGAAGAACTCATGGCTAAACTATCATACCGGTATCGTGGAGATAACCTGACTTTATCCTCACCCAGCCTGCGCCTAAATTCAGCCGCAATAAAATTGATAGATTTATTACCTTCGCAGCGCAAAATAACTCTGACCTTTGCTCCCGAGGCCGGGAGTGAAAGATTGCGCCGCGTCATTAATAAAAGTATCTCCGAAGAGATGATATTGCAAATGCTAGCTGCCGTTTTGGACAGAGGTTGGACAAATCTCAAGTTATATTTCATGGTGGGGCTGCCCAGTGAAACTATTGATGATGTGCGTAGCATCGTTGCACTGGTGGCTAAGATACAACGCCTGAAGAGAAAATTCAGACTACGAATTAGCACTTCCATTCTTATTCCCAAGCCCCATACTCCTTTCCAATGGTTAGCCCAGGAAACAGAAGAACAGTTATTTCCCAAATATGACATATTAAAACGAGGATTGCGTCGAGAGCGAGTAGGGTTTTCATGGTCTGACCCTAAAGCCAGCCAAATTGAAGCAGCTTTATCCCGGGGTGACCGCCGTTTAGGTAGAGTTATCTACTACGCCTGGCAACTGGGCTGCAAATTTGATGCTCTGAGCGAATACTTTGATTATCAGAAGTGGTTTGACTCTTTTAAAGAATGTGGGCTTGAGCCTTCCTTTTATGCCAATCGGGAACGAGACTTGGATGAGATATTGCCCTGGGAACATATTGATGTTGGGGTGACTCCCGAATTCCTTAAAAGAGAATACCATAACCTGTGGCAGGAAAAGGAGACTTTAGATTGCCATCAGGGAAAGTGCCATGGTTGCGGATTACAGAGGTGGCAAGTTAGCTGCCAAGATAAATATAACAAGATATTAAGATGACATTAGGAAGGGCATAAACTATCCAACAAAGGTTAAAATATGGGGGAGCAATGGTCTCGCTCCCCCGATGTCAACCAGGTAATCTTAACTTATACAGTAATTAGCTTTACTCAAACATTCTTAAATCATATCAGAGTCAGTCTTCCCACTTACCCCCACGTTTCCGCACACGAGGGGAGAGACAGTAGCCTAATGCCCCAATGAATATTAGCCACATAACAACCGTGGTAACTATTGCACCGGTATTCATTTCTTGCTCACCTCCGATTTTTCGCTCACTTGGGGGACTCTGGTTTTAGCTCGTTGGAATAAAAAGCTAAGCCCAAGAGTCACTGCCAGTATAATCCATATAAATGAACTTGCCCATCTGGGATATCCCTCGTAGGATGCCGGTATATCTTTGGCAAAACCTCCGTAAATTACCACAAAAAGCAAACCAGCGGGCACGACAACTTTTATCAGCCAATCAAACCAGCCACCAACTTTGATATCTGAGGTCTCATTCACATGCTCCCTCAGCTTTCTGGCACCAAATACCCAGCCAACGACAATACAAGCTATCGCACCTGTTAGGAGCAAACCATAGAAGCAAACTGTTCTATCCACGATATCCAACCAATAGAGACCTCCGTTTGTAGTATATACGAGTCCTATCAAGAAGGAGATGATAATGACAATCACCGTGGCCTTTACCCTGCTCAAGCCAAACTTATCCATAATCGGGCTGATTACTCCTCCGTAGGCAAGGAAAAATAGAGAATCTATGCCTAAAAAGAAGAGACAGAGGAAAAAGAGTATGCCCACAAGGGCATTTGCTCCCGGCATCATGGATATTGCCACAGGGAAGGTTACGAAAGCTAAGCCTAGACCCGAAGCACTAACCTCCCCAACCGGAATGGCCAGGGCGTGCATTATAAAACCAACGGTGCTAAATACGGCAAAGCCAGCAAAGAAACTGGTGGCACAATTGGAAAAAGAGGTTATAAAAGCGTTGTTGGTCACATCCGCTTTCCTGGCTATAAAGCTGCCGTAGGCAAACATTCCCGCCATCCCCAGGGAAAGTGTAAAGGCAATTTGACTAAACGCGCCAAACCATACCTCCGTATTTCCTAAGGCAGCAAAGTTTGGAGTAAGGTAATAGTTCAGCCCCTCAACAGCCCCGGGTAAAGTTAAGCCCCTTATGGCCAAGATAACCAACAAAATCCAGGGAATAGATACTGTCCATACCGCAACCTTCCCTATCACTCCAGCTCCTTTAAAAACTATAAAATATATAGCTACCCAAATGAGTGCCAGAAACCCCACTATTGGTCCTATAGGAGCACCAAGTTCACCTGGTCCTGAGGAAAGCCTCAAGATTTCCCCAAAAAAGTATGGCCCTGACCCGGCAACTCCAGCCTCCCCCATTCCCCAAGCCATAGTAGCTGCACTAACTACATAACGTAGGGACCAAGCCATTACGACGGAATAATATGTGATTATTAAGAAGGCAGCAAAAACCGGCCACCAGCCTACCCATTCCCATTTCTTCCCTATGCCTTCAAATACACCGGGGGAACTTCTCTGGAAATACCTGCCCATGCCAAACTCCATCACCATCCAGGGGATGCCCATTACAATAAGCCCGACCATCCAGGGTATCAAGAAGGCCCCACCACCATATTTATAGGTTATGTAAGGAAACCTCCATACATTGCCCAAGCCTATTGCTGAGCCTATTGCCGCAAATAGGAAATAATACCTGCTAGTCCATCTTTCTCTTTGCATCTTTTACCTCCTTATCTAGAATAGTTCTAACTATAATGTAATAGCTCCTCAGAAAAAATATTTTAAAAATGCCTTTTGGGACAAGGCCTAAGCTCAAGCCTTATTCTAATGAGATGCTTAGGAATAAATATGTTAGCTTAGGGGGTTTTACCCCCGAGGTAATATGATGTGTAGACCGACAAAGGCAAAATGTTTATTAGTTTCCCTTATACTTGACAATGCTTCTTCCACAACTGAAACTGGATTGTAAATTAAAGCTGTAAATATGTCAATACACCGGGGGCTGCCTCACTGACCTCGCTTTTAAAAAGCCTTGCTAGCGATGGCTGAGCAGGATGCTCTCATCAGTTAATCGCTCCCCGGCAGCTTGCTCAAAAGCTGATACCAAGTCATCAATGGTCAAGGCTTGTTTATCCTGCTGCCCTATATCCACTATAATCCTGCCCTGGTGCATCATAATCAGCCTATTGCCATATCTCAGAGCAAGCTCCATGTTATGAGTGACCATCATAGTGGTCATCCTTTCTCGCCGCACAATCATGTCACTTAGATTAAGCACTACTTGAGCTGTCCTGGGATCCAGTGTAGCTATATGTTCATCGAGCAACAGCAGAGCTGGCTTACTTATAGTGGCCATGACTAAAGCTAGAGCTTGCCTTTGCCCCCCGGAAAGCGTGCCCACAGGCGTATTTAGCCTGTCTTCCAATCCCAATCCCAGCGGAGCTAACGCCGAGCGAAATAGCTCGCCGCGCTGCTTATTAAGTGACGACCTCAACCCCCTTGGTTTTCCACGCAATAAAGCCAGAGAAAGGTTCTCTTCAAGGCTTAGCTTACCCGCAGTTCCCACGGTAGGTTCTTGCCATACCCTACCCACATATGCGGCATGCTTATACTCACTTAGACTGGTAACGTCATCGCCATTGATGATTACCTTACCCCCCATTTCTGGTGGGAATACTCCAGCGACAATATTGAGCAAAGTAGATTTCCCCGCACCATTGCTGCCAATGATAGTGACGAAGTCCTCAGGATAAACATCCAGATTGATGTCATTCAAAGCCGTCACTTCATCTATAGTGCCTCTGGCAAATACTTTCCTTACATTCCTGAGTTGAAGCAAACTCTGCTCTTTCCCTGTATCCATAGAAATGCCTCACTAAAATCTAACTGCTGGCGGCATCCATTCATGCCGTATCTTCTTCTGTATATACGGGATTGCTAAAGCTACCACTACCAACGCTGCCGTGATCAATTTCAAATCTCCTGGGGATAGACCAAGCCTGAGAGCAATGGTTATGAATAGGCGATAGACAAAGGTGCCACCAAGCGCCGCTAGCAGCATTGAGGCAACACCCCGGGGATGAAGCAGCGCTTCTCCAATTATTACCGCAGCCAGGCCCATTACAATCATACCTATCCCCATGTTGACATCGCAAAAGCCCTGGTTTTGGGCTACTAAGGCACCGGAAAGAGCGACAAGGCCGTTGGAAATAGAGCAACCCATTATTGTATTCCTATCCGTATCTGAACCCAAACCCCTTATCATCTGTTCATTATCACCCGACGCTCTCAATGCTAGACCAATCTCGGTGCGCAGAAACCAGCTCAATATCATAAACACGACGCAGGCTAAGACAGCGAGGACGCCAATGACCAAAATAACGCTCTTTGTAGTTCCAAAAAGGTGAGCAATGTTCTCAAAGATAGTTACCTGCCGCAATAGTGGGATATTGGCCCCACTCATAATCCTCAAGTTCACAGAATACAAAGCGACCATCATAAGTATGCCAGCGAGGAGAGCACTTATCCGCAACTTAGTATTAAGTAGTCCGGTTACGGCACCACAGGCTAGTCCACCGCCAATAGCAGCTATAGTGGCTAAAAATGGATTATAACCACCTGCAATCATAAGAGCAGCAATGGAGCCGCCGGTAACAAAACTGCCATCTACCGTAAGGTCGGGGAAGGCAAGCACCCGAAATGTTATAAATACACCTACAGCAACAAAAGCATATATTAAGCCATCAGAGAGAGAACTAGTTAGAATGCCCTGTACTGTAGACGATAACATCTGTCCCCTATAAACTTAGTACAAGTCGCCTACTACTTTTCCGCCTTATCCTGCAGACTAGGTTCAGCTGAAGCTCCAAAAGGGGTAGTTTCCAAAGAGCAATCTAGGGTTCCTTCCTGCCTCACTGGTTGAAGATAGGGCTCTCTGTTTAAATGCTCAAGGTGAGATTTCAGCTTCACTCTAAGCTATTCTATTATTTCTGTTGCTCCATCTATGACCGATTGTGGAACAGTTATACCTACCCTTTCAGCTGCCGTAAGATTTATGTATAAGTCCGTCATTTCGCATTTCTCAACAGGCATGTTAGCCGGGCTTTCACCACGCAGTACGCGAGCTGCAAACTTGCCACTTTGTTCACCGTGGTAGCGATAACTTATGCCCGGAGTGCCAATGGCTCCTGTTTCCACTATAGCTACATCTGCGCCAAAAAGTGGTATTCGCTTCTCCTCGCAAACTTTTACTACAGCTTCATAAGCTGAGGCTACGGTATTATCCGTGGGAATCCATATAGCATCAACCCCCTCGAGAGTGTAAGCCGCGGTCATGACGTCAGCCGATGTAGAGACATTACGTGGTACAATCTCTTCAATCCCCAAGTTTGGGACACACTTTTCCAGCTCTTCTATTTGCACTACCGAATTCACTTCGCCAGCGTTGTAGATTGTCCCTAGTTTCTTAACAGCGGGGCAAATTTCCAAGATTAACTTTATTTGAGTTTCGACATCAGCCCAATCACTGACCCCGCTTACATTGCCACCAGGCTTTTCCCAACTATCAACAAATCCACCTGCTACCGGGTCGGTAACGCAATTGAAAACTATAGGTATATCCTTAGTGGCGGCAGCACAGGCTTGAGCCATGGGAGTAGCTATGGCCAAAATTAGGTCCACTTTTTCCGAGGCAAACTTCTGCGCAATTGTAGCTGCAACAGACATATCACCGTTAGCGTTACGTACATCATACTCGACATTTACCCCCTCAACAAAGCCCTCATCCGCCATAGCCTCAATAAAGCCCTCACGAGCAGCATCCAGAGCAGGATGGGTAACTAATTGGGCTATGCCAATCCTATAAACCTTCCCTTCTGTTGGCTTCGAAGCACACCCACCCGTAAGCGGTAGCGCTAAGGCTAATACCAGCACTAAACAAGCATTAATCAGTCCTTTCCTTTTCACTTGAAAACCTCCTTTAATTTAGAAATTTAAAATAGCAATTAAAGAGAAAGCAATCACAACGACTGTTATTGTAAAGAATCGTATTTTGTCAAAATTCATGGATTTCTGATGCTTCTTTTCTTTCTTCATATCGCACTCCTTTTGCTCTAAAATGTTAAAAATGGAGAACTTAGCTTTATTCGGAAAAAACCTTTTTCACCTCCTTT